>CAZMDX010000001.1:0-4441 GCA_964564805.1 uncultured Pseudoalteromonas sp.
TCTGCCGTTAAAATTAATCTTATTATGGGGATCGAGCCTATTATTTTATTTTTACATGTGATTTTGTTAACCTAATTACGCCGCTATTTTAGTCGTTAGTGGGTTCCATCATGTTTTCCTATCGCTCTGGTTGCAGGTGATTTGTGGCTAATCATCGGTGTAGAGTTTTAGCTAGTGTGAGTCAAAGTGCACTGGAAAGACAAAATACTTGTATTATTACCATGACAATGTGGCAGGTATGGATACCTTATATGGTCGCGTCTGTTTTTTATGGCCGTCCTCTTCGCAAAGCAAATAGCATTAATTGACCTGTCCATCGCACTATTCAAAAAATTAGTAGCAGATAACAAAGATAAAACAGAAGCACTTAACGCGTTAAATGACACAATAAAGAGCAATGAAACAGATATCAAAAACATTACTTTTAGATTGGATCAACGTCTGTTTAATTAACAGTCAACAAAGAAGGACACATAAGATAGTAGTTAAAGCAGGATTAATTTATCATTCTGAAACTTACCCAATATCAGCCTGTAACAAATCTCCTCTTCACGAATATTACCTGTAAACGAAGATTTGCTTCTTCTGATTTTTGAAGACAATTCTGATTCAAGATATAAGTGTTACGTTGGACCTTGTGTTAGGAATTTTTCTGCTACTGAATCAGAAATCAAACATAACGCTAAATAACTATTAGCTGGATACCATTAATAATATTAAACGGCCTTATTTAACATCCCAAATTCACCAATATATTTACCGTCTAATACTTTGGTCTTAATATGCCTACATTGTCTTTTCAAATACTTATGTACCCATGTATGGTCAGTTAACTAGAATAATTTCACTTGAAAATCGCTAAGCTAAACGGAATGTTAGGTCGTCTGTTGGCCTCCAGAAAATCATATTAGACTATGAGTTTTGTAAAAATTTAGAGCGTCTATTTTGACTTAATTTTATGGATAAGCCTGCTTTATAAACGTTCCCTAAATAATAATAATTCAAAGCAAGATTACACAATACTAAATAGTCTTCTCGAAAATCTAACTTTTAAATCAAAAATACTTGCCGGCTACGGGGCAGTTTTATCCTTATTGGTTGTTATGGCTATTGTGATTTATTTTAGCGTTAAGTCACTGGTGTCAGAACTTTGTTGGGTGGACCATACTCATAACGTGCTCGACACCGCTTCACAAATTGAGGCTGCTGCAGTTGACATGGAAACTGGCATGAAAGGTTTCTTACTTGCTAGACAAGAAAAGTTTCTCGAACTCTATACTCGTGGTAAAGCACGTTTTTATATTTTGCTCAAAAAGCTTTCACAAACCGAGTCAGATAGTCCTTCCCAGGTGACGCTATTAAGCGATGTCAGGTCCACGACAGATAACTGGATAACGAGTGGGTGATACAAAAACCATGGATGAAGTTGTTTACATAGTGGGGCAAGCAAAAGGTAAACAATATTTCGATAAATTTAGGGGCCAAATAAAACCCCCTAAATACCGATAAAGACAATTAATGACGACACGAATGTAGTCTATGAAAAGTATTGAATCGGTGGTATTTAATGTTGCTATTTTTGGGACCTTACTAGCCATATTCATGGGGATTACTATTGCTTTATGGATGACACGACATATTACAAATTTATTGGGTGGTCAGCCTTCATACATAGCAAAAATTGCCCAGCATGTTGCGCAAGGAGATCTATCACTAAACTCAACGAGCAATATTGAAGACAAAGGTGTGTTTGCCAAAATGAAGTTAATGGTCACTTCTCCAAAGAAAAAATTGGGCTTGCAGAGTTAATTGCCTCTGGTGAACTCAACAAATCTATCAGTTTAGCGTCAAAAAAAGACTCACTAAGTATCGCATTGAGAGAGATGACGGATAATTTAAATGACACGCTGACCCAAAATCAGATAAAAAGCGATGAGATATCTCAAGGTAGTAGTGTTTCTGCCAGCAGTTCAGCGTCGTCAGCTGGCGCTTCGAGTCAATCATCTAACTTGGATACTATCGTAGCTTCGCTTAATGAACTAAGTTATCAAATTAATACCAATGCAAAAAATGCTGACCAAGCAAGTGAACTTGCAGTTGAAGCCCAAAATGCTGCGAGCGAAGGAAGCAAAAAAATGAATGGGATGATTGTGGCTATGTCAGGAATATCTGAAGCGAGTAAGAGCATATCAGGCTTTATTACCACCATTGATGAAATTGCTGCACAAACCAACTTGTTAGCCCTCAATGCAGCAATCGAAGCAGCACGGGCCGCAGAACTTAGTATACTGCTGCCGCTGTTTTTACTATTGGTTATAACTTTGGGACATTTAGCCTAAGTGATGGTTATCAAACTGAAATGAATATTGCTGGATTACCCAGTAATGATCGTGACAGTTTTACAATCGGTGGAAGCATGCAAGTTGGAGACAAAGGGAAAGGGAAATGCAATTTGCCAACACTTCAGGGCATGGAGATAAAGTGACACCGATAAGGGTTAATGAACCTCATGCTATTTCGGTGGGCATTGTTCATGTTTGTCTCATCAAATAATCGAATACCTTATGCCAGCCGGAAATCTATGGCGGCGGTCCTTTGAATAGTTATTGGAAGCACCTTTCATCCTTGTAACTGGCAAGGTATTTATCACAACTAGCATAAACGGTTAGACTGACGAAGTTTTCCTAGCAAACGTATCACCACCACATTTTGTGCACAATAAGATCCTCTGTACACCGGTGATTTTATGGCTATTACCGCACTTTTCACAGATAAGCTCACCAATAGCAACTAATTCGCCTGCACGGTATGTTCCATGTTGGGCGATATCTACTTGCATTTCAAAAAATTCTAATTTACTCCTATCTGACATAAGAGCAATTGTCTGCCAAATTTCGTATTTGGTGTTTTGCCACCAATGCGAGTTATCAACATCTTCACTTAAGCGTTGACTAAAAGCTTTAAAATCCCTTAACAAATAGTTTTCCAGAGTATGTATTTCTTCCAAACTAAGATCTTCCGCCGCTCGTAGATAAGCCTTTGCCTGAGTCACTAAATCCATCATTGTTAACATATCCTGCTTGGCTGATTGCAAGAGCCAATCAGACAAGTTCTCTAACAAAGACTGGTAACGAGATTTCTGTATACCCATAGTTAATTCACCCTGCATAACGCCAATGCAACTGATATTAATCAATACTATAGACCACGTATAAGTATTAGGACTCTTTTACTAACAAATAGACGACGGTTACAGGGCGATGATTTGAATAATTAATTTCAAACATTTCGTTATCATTTTGTTATCTATAAATCTAAGTGTGCACTTTTTAAAAAGGCACACTTAAAAGGACTGAGTCAAAAGCCCTGATTGACATAAAAATTGAACTCACTTAAGTGAACTAGGGTAGCCAACATTGATTATATTATTGGCTTTAACGACAGCTAATGGCTTTATTACAGATGGACATTACCTTTTATTCAAAAACATGGCGTCACCATAACTAAAGAATCGATACTCTTGATCAATTGCTTGTTGATAGGCGCTTTCAATATTTTGTTTTCCACAAAAAGCACTGACTAACATTAACAAAGTAGATTCGGATAAATGAAAGTTAGTTAACATGGCGTCTACCAACTGAAACTCATAGCCTGGATAGATAAAAATATCAGTATCCGAAAAAAAGGGTGCCAACTCAGATCCAGATTTTAGTGACGCATGTGCTGCTGACTCTATTGAACGCACCGATGTAGTACCCACCGCAATAATACGTTTACCTGCAGCTTTTGTGGCTAAAATAGCATCAACTACTTGCTGTGATACTTCTGCATATTCAGAGTGCATTTGGTGTTCGACAATATTGTCGACTCGAACAGGCTGAAAAGTGCCAGCGCCAACATGTAAAGTGACAAATTCACTGTTAACACCTTTATCTTTTAGCTGCTGTAAAATATCTTCATCAAAATGCAAACCAGCTGTGGGAGCAGCCACTGCACCGGGCACTTTGTTATACACAGTTTGATAGCGTTCTTTGTCTGAATCTTCGTCGGGACGGTCAATATAAGGTGGTAACGGCATATGACCAAACTGTTCAAGTAAAACTAAAACAGGCTCATCGTTCAAAAATTTTAGCTCAAACAAAGCATCGTGTCTGGCGACCATTTCAGCTTGTACTGAGCCTTCAAGTATTAGCTTGCTGCCTACTTTGGGGGATTTGCTGGCTCTAACGTGTGCTAATACTCGATGTTCGTCTAACACCCGCTCAATTAACACTTCTACTTTTCCTCCGGATTCTTTTTGGCCTAATAGCCTTGCGGGGATCACTCGAGTATTATTAAAAATAAGTAAATCACCTTGCTCGATTAGCTCGACAATGTCGGTAAATTGCTTGTGGGATACTTCAGCGCTGTTACCGTTAAGATGCATCAGGCGGCTGCTACT
>CAZMDX010000002.1:0-1786 GCA_964564805.1 uncultured Pseudoalteromonas sp.
CTGTTGGTCTCTACTTCATTTTGACCTATCCCCACTCCTACACCTACAACAGGCTCTTCGTCACTGTCTTTTTCGCCATTGGCATTTTTATCAATAAAAATAGTGCCCTCAATATATCCACTATCAGGATATTTGGCATGATTAGCAGCCAATGGCTTTTTCAAATTGATCACCGTTTCATAGCTAGCTCTGACTTTGTATTGCTGTTCTCTGTTATCCCTGTAGTTAGCATCTGTTTTTAAAAAGTCGTTAAATTTATATTCAAAAGACATGTCTAGACGTGCATCATCACTTTCATCATAACTTACCTCAAGTTGATAGGCGAAGTGACTGTTCTGATCTAACCGCTTTCTCAGCCTAGCGGTATACTGCCACTTAGCGTCACGGCGCTGATCATAACGAGCGTCGATGTTGTAAGTGAAATCTCCCTGGTTATAATCTAAGCCTAATTCCCCTGTGTAATTAGACTGACCTTCATTTTGGTTGCGTACCGTCTTACCTACATCGACATTAATGCGTATTGCTTTGGTGACATCATAGCTTAATCCGCTGTCGTAAATATTTTCTGTTCTGTCTTGGTATTTTTTACTTGAGAATCTGAAAAAATAATCACTTTTCCCATAATTGCCGCTCATTTCTGCTTCTTGATAACTGTCCTTGTTTTCATCTTGAGCCAATTGATGACTATAACGCTCATAACTGTATGATAATTTATGAGAAAACAACTCACTTTTTATCTCGCCAATATAGCCCTCACTATCGTCTAAAAGTGAATCATAATAGGAAACTTTAGTTACTAAGGGGACAAATAAATTTGAAAAACGGTATCCCGCCATGTGCTTAGCGTATTGATAAAGCTTGTCTTCATTACGCGTGTCATAATAATCAAAGGCATACGTTAGATTGTTGGTCATACCATAAGCGACGCCGAATTTTTGATCGTCCCAGGATTTATTCTCTCCCTGCGGGTTTTGGCCATAGAAAAGGTTATAGTCCCACTCGCCTTGACTTAGAAAATCACGGCCCTGCATAACATTGACACTTCTGTCTTCGAGCAAAACACCGTTGCGGTCATATATTTTTATTTTGAACGCATCGTTGTTACTTCTCATCTCTAATGTGAACTGATACTCGCTTCCCTTGATGCGCTGATAATCAGCTACTTTACCGTTTTGATAGACTTCAACCATGGCATTTCTTGGTGCTTCGCCACGGATGGTCACGTCCCTACCTGAACGATTGACTGTGTAATTATTGTCACTTACTGATAAGCCACGGATCTTACTGTTGTAGCCCAGAATATCGTTTTTCTGTATAAAACTATCACCAATAGTGACCGTCTTATCTTTAAAGATATAAGGGTATTTCAGACTGATATCCTCTAACTCGCCTGTGGCATAAATGTTATGTCTAATATTAAAATCGCCGTAAAGCAGCTGTGAACTATATTCTGCTTCCACATCTCCTTTATCTTGTTGTGCACCGTTTTTAAAGTAAGTACTCATATCATCTATGTCATAACGCAGTTTAAGCATGCCGAGGTCTACGAGTCTTCTGTCTTTTGGCATAAAAAAGTCAGTCTGTTGAAGCTTTTCTTGGCTATTTTTGTCTTCTTCAATGCCGCGTTTTCTTTTTTGTGCTGCAACCTGGTAGTCCAACGGCAAATTAAAATCTGGTATTATTTCTAGGGTATAGCTTTCTGGCAGCCACTTTATTGACTTGAGGGGAAACAAGTCACTGATAGCTTGCTTGTCAAGATAGAGGCGTTTGTTGATGGTTTTGCTGT
>CAZMDX010000003.1:0-2006 GCA_964564805.1 uncultured Pseudoalteromonas sp.
TACTCAAGCTGTATATGGGTGATAAATGGCAGGAATATAAGGGCTAACTTCAGCTACGAGCTACGAGCTACGAGCTACGAGCTACGCAAAAATCATACTGGCTTTTAAAATCAGTTTACTCTTTTAATTTTTCGCTAGTAGCTCGCAACTCGAAGCTGCACTTCTGCCTTTCTACACTTTGTTACAAACCCTGCATCTTGATACGTATTTAGTGTTTGTTTAAAAATATACTGCATGGGTATTCAATTAACTAGGCAGTAAACATGCAGTCTTCAAACATAAAAAAACTATCATTTGTTGCGATATTATCAGTCGCGTTTTCATCATTTACTCACTCTGCAGATATTGCTCGTGAATTGCGTAGCAATGCAGATAAAAATAGCGCACCTGAAAATTTCTTCGAAATAGGCGTCAATGCAGGGATGGGTATTGGCTCATCTTTGACTGAAGAGGATGGCAAAGAAACTGGCTTTGGCATTAACGTGAGTGGCAGTTACAACTGGAACAATTTTTTCATCGATGTAGGGATGGAGACGTCCGAACCATTAAGCATAGGATATAACGCTTACAAAAGTGAAAAATGGTCTTTTGACTTAATGTTAGGCGCCACAGATAGTCGCGCGTATGAAGACATCGACGATCGTTTTATTGGTATCACAAAGAGACAAAGCAGCACTATGCTGGGCGGACGTTTAACGGGGTATTTTGGAAAAAATATTTTGCAAGTGTCCATTAAACATGATGCCAGGGGCAGAAGTAAAGGTTCCGTTGCATCAGCATTGTTAGGACGCAATTGGCAAGTTAATAACTGGAATCTTCATGGCCTAGCAGGGCTAACTCTGGCGGATGCAAAATTTAACGATTATTACTTAGGTGTATCAGACGCAGAGGCAGCCCAAACTGACTTCGAAGCATACGATGGCGAAGCCTCAGTAAGCTTTAATTCATCAGTAGGTGTCACTTACCCTATTTCAGAAAATTGGGAGTTTCGAGCAACCGCTTATGCAGGCTCAAATTTTGGATATAACGACAGCCCTTTGTTTAGCAAGAAGAGAGACTTTTATACGGGTATTAGTTCCAGTATTAGCTACGAATTTTAAGAATATAAGCAAAATATGACGCTTGTTCATCTTTATCACTTAAGACTTCGCTGAACAATACCTCGAATAACCTGTGGCTGCTTGGAAAACAAACAGCCACTTAAGCATAAAAGAATATACCCATGAAACCTTCACCCTTTTCGAAATTACCCTTTATCTGCTGCATCACAATGAGTGTGTGCCTAAGTGCTTGTCACAATGATAATAAACAGGCCTATATCCCAATGAATACCGCCGAACCATTAGTTGGCATTTGGCAAGCACCCGCATATGGTTATGTGCTGGATATGCTGGCCGATACTCACCAGTTATATCAGTTTACTTCAGAGTCTTGCCAAAGAATTGAATTTGATCTCGATCATGATGAATTAAAGAGCAGTATGCAGCTCAGTAATGACACTAACTCTGTTGTTAATACTTTTACTGGTGCTAAAAATCCTGGCATTGTGATGGACAAAGAAAATAGTTTACCCGATCTTTGTGTGAACGACTTAACAGCCAATAAAGGTGAAGCTGATTATCAATTTGATGCGCAACAAGACTTCGAAATATTTTGGCAAACCTTCAGTCAATATTATGCGTTTTTTCATATTGAAGATGTAGATTGGAATGAAGTGTTCCAATTAGCAAATAGCCAAATTAGCCCCCAGACCACTGAAGCTGAATTAGTTGAAATATTGACTGAAATGGTCGAACCCCTAAGAGACTTTCACGTGCAGATCGGTAACGAGGATTTAGATATCTCCTTTTCGGTGCAAAGAAAGGCTTCATTATACACTATCGCGCTACTAGACTTTATCTCTACCCAGCAAGTGGAATTACCCTTTGGGCAAGAACAAGAAGAGGCCTTTGAAATTTACTTTGAAAATGCCGAACAACAGTCTATTGACGCCATTTTGAGCCATG
>CAZMDX010000004.1:0-21567 GCA_964564805.1 uncultured Pseudoalteromonas sp.
TACCTAAAATATGTAGATGCATAGATTGCCGTTCAAAATGTCTAATAACAATAGATTACCAGAACAGAGATCGGTAACCCAATCAACAATGTAAAAAACACTTCGTTGTGGTCAAGATTGCACCGGCCTGTTTATGTTTAGGTTATAAAGAATACGTTTCGGTTGCTGAGTTTCTCGTCCTTTGAAGGTATAATTACCTTATAATATTTATAATAATAGAAATCGTGCTGCACCCCTACGACTCCAAGGCCCAATAACTACAAGGTATTTACGCATAATGAAAAGACTTAACTCGCAACTTCAAGAAGATGGCGCACCTATGGAGCTAATACTGCTACTGAGAACATTATTAGCAGGTTGTAAGGAAATTTCTTTTAGGGTCAGTCAAGGCGCATTAGCTGGTGTTTTGGGTTCAACATTAAGTGAAAACGTACAAGGCGAAACACAGAAAAAATTAGATGTGATTTCTAACCAAATCCTCAAAGATATTCTTAGTGAATCGGGCTATGTAAAAGCGATATCCTCTGAAGAAGAAGACGACGTTGTTCCTTGTAATCCAAATGGTAATTACCTAGTAAGTTTTGATCCTCTTGATGGCTCGTCAAATACTGATATCAACAGCCTCATCGGTACTATTTTTTCTATTACTCACGCACCACAATGGATGGACTCTGATGATCCATCCGCTTTTTTACAACCCGGAACACAGATAGTAGCAGCCGGTTATGTGCTTTATGGCCCTTCCGCTATGCTTGCCTTGACAACTGGTCGTGGCACACATCTTTACACACTAGATAAAACCCATGGCGGTTTTTTGTTAACAACTCCTAATGTAAAAGTGCCAGTACAAACCGCTGAGTATTCGATCAATGCATCGAACCAACGTCATTGGGAAGCCCCCGTCCAAGCATACATTAACGATTTATTAGCTGGCACGGAGGGGCCAAGAGAAAAAGATTACAATATGCGTTGGGTTGCTGCGATGGTAGGTGATATCCACAGAGTATTATCTCGTGGTGGTATTTTTATGTACCCGTACGACAAACGCGATCCAAATAAAGCAGGTAAATTACGTTTATTATATGAAGCGAACCCAATGGCATTTTTAGTTGAACAAGCAGGCGGTTTAGCCAATACCGGTACAGGAAGAATTATGGAAGTCATGCCTACCGAAATTCATCAACGTGTCCCGGTGTTAATTGGCTCAAAAGAAGAAGTAGAAACCTGTCTGAGTTATTATAAATAGATAATTGAATATTGATAAAAAAGGTGAGCATAGCGCTCACCTTTTTTGTACTTAAGTATTTTTATTTTTGTAACATGCTCCAATTATGTACTTTGTCATCAAAAATATTGAGGGGAACTGGGCCATCTTTTAATATCTCGTCATGAAAGCCTCGAATATCGAACTTTTCACCTAGGGTTTGTTGGGCTTGGGTTCGTAGTCCCATGATTTTTAATTTTCCTATTAAGTAGGCTGTTGCTTGTCCTGGCATAGCAATATAACGTTCAATCGCTTTCACTGAGTCATTTTCTGGATTTGGCGTATTTTTTATTCAAATAAGTAATCGCTTTTTCTCGGCTCCATTTTTTAGCATGAATGCCTGTATCCACCACTAAACAGCAGGCTCGCCATAACTCCATAGCAAGACGGCCAAAATCTGAGTAAGGATCTTGATAAAAACCCATATCTTTTGCTAGCTCTTCAGTATATAAACCCCAGCCTTCAGTGTAAGCAGTAAAAGACACATACTTGTGAAACTCAGAGATCCCCTCCAGTTCTTGAGAAATTGCACGTTGCAAATGATGCCCTAGTATACCTTCATGATAAGCCAAAGCTTCCATCTGGTAACTTGGCATATCCTCCATATTATATAAATTTGCATAATAGGTTCCGGAGCGCGAGCCATCTTTTGACGGAGTTTGATAAAAAGCCTTACTCGCTGACTTTTCTCTGAATGCTTCTACACGTTTAACTATCATTGTGGCTTTTGGTGTTAAACCAAAATACTCGGGGATTTTAGCTTCCATGGTATCAATCAAATCTTTAGCATCAGCCATATAATCTGATCTGCCTACATCAGTGTCAGGATGATAAAACTGCTGTTCATTTCGCATGAATTTAAAAAACGCTTCTAAAGTGTCTTTAAATTCTACTTTTTGCATGATTTTGCGCATCGCATTGTGAATACGCTCAACATTTTGTAGCCAAATTTGATGGACTTGATCCGCATTCAAATCAGTCGTGGTAAACCAAGCCAATCGGTTTTTGTACCATTTATCACCATCAGGTAAGCGCCAAACACCATCCCCCTCAGGAGATAACTTTTGTTGTAGCTTTAGCTCTTGAATAATGTTTTGGTAAGCGGGTAATACAGATTGTTGAATCGCTTGTGCTGCGTCGGCCATTAATACTGATTTTTCTGCGTTATTTAACTTAAGAGTATCTAATTTATCTTTAAAATCAGCCCAAATAGTTGAATCGTCCAGCGACTTTTCAAAAGGGTTGTCAGCAATAACATTATGCGAGGATTAGATCATTTGATCGTAAGCCCACTTTGGTGGAAACACCCCTAACTTTTCACGTAGCTTCATTTGCTCGATGACTTGTGTGAACATAGAATTCACACCATTTAAACGAGCAATGTAAGCCTTCGCGTCGTCCATACTGTTAACACTGTGAATATTTATCAAGAAACTTGGCACCATAGTATGAAAGGTACGAAACTGATGCATAACATAAGTGTGATGACGAAATTCATCATTCGCTAGACGTCTGTGAATGTCAGCATTAGCCTCATTAATACTCAACTTTTCTTGGGCATTCAATTGGCTTAAATCAAATTTTCTAAATCAGCTAAACGTTTCTCTTGTATCAGACGAGTTTCATCTTGTGTTGCTTCTGAAATATCATTCCATTTGTCGTAGTCCCACTTGTAACCTAAGTAGCTTTGCCTTTGTGGTAAACGTTTAAATCTTGTTCAAACATTCCAGCAAAATACTCAGCTAACTTTTCAGATTCTGTTTGGCTGACAGTTCGTTCAAGTTGTGACGTAACTTGAGTCTGCACGGTTGATTGCGCACAACATGCTGAAATTGCCAATACTGACGTGCTCAAAGATAAAATACTAAATAGTTTTTTCATTGATTTTTTCTCACCTAGATAACGTTTAAATTGAGCTAAAAATCATTTTGAAACGTGAATAAAAAATAAGGAGCTCAATAGCTATATTTTGCTCCTTGTCATTATAAAGTTCTACAACAGTGGTGCTATAACCAAGCTCACTATAGCCATCACATTGATAAGAATATTCATAGAAGGTCCAGATGTATCTTTAAATGGGTCACCGACTGTGTCCCCTACTACCACAGCTGCATGAGTATCAGATCCTTTTCCACCTAAGTTACCTTTTTCAACATATTTTTTGGCGTTATCCCAAGCCCCACCAGCATTAGCCATCATCAGCGCAAGTAATACACAACCCAACAATGCTCCACCTAACATACCGCCTAAGGCATGTGCACCAAGACCAAAACCTATTAAAGGAGGCACACCAACGGCAATCACACCGGGTAAAATCATTTTTTTCAGTGCAGCCTGAGTGGCAATATCAATACAACGAGCATTATCAGGCTCAGCGGTACCTTCCATTAGGCCTTCAATCTCTCTAAATTGACGACGTATTTCTTGGATCATTTCAAATGCAGCATCACCCACAGCAGTCATCGTAATGGAGGCAATTAAGAATGGCAGTAAGCCGCCAATAAAAAGACCAATTAACACCATGGGATTACCCAAGTTCAAAGTGAAGTCAGGGTACTTGTCCACTAAGGTTTCTATAAAAGCAGCAATGATAGCCAAAGCAGCAAGAGCAGCAGCTCCTATAGCGAAACCTTTCCCGATAGCCGCGGTAGTATTCCCTAACTCATCAAGCGAGTCAGTAATGGCACGGGTTTCTTCTCCCAAGCCCGCCATTTCAGCTATACCACCTGCATTGTCCGCAACAGGACCGTAGGCATCAATTGCCATAGTAATGCCGACAGTTGCCAACATACCTACCGCAGCAATACCCACGCCATACAAACCTGATAATTGAGTCGAAGCATAAATGATCGCACATATGGTAAGCACTGGAATCACAACCGACTGCATTCCCACCGCCAAACCTGTGATCATAACGGTAGCAGGACCCGTCTCTCCTGCTTTGGCTATTTTACGTACAGGTGTAGATGCGGTGTAATATTCAGTCACTAAGCCAATAATAATTCCGCCCACTGCACCCGCAACCACCGCCCACCACACTTGCTCACTCACACCTAGTTTGGCAACCACAAAATAAGCTGCTGCAATGAAAATTACTGCTGCTGACATAGTACCAGCACGCAAAGCAACTTCTGGTTTGCTCGCTGACAAAGCTTTCACCATTATGATGCCTGCAACTGAACATAATAGGCCAGTTGATGCTAAAGCCAATGGCAAAAACATTAGAGACTCTCGACTACCTAGTGCACCTAAAGCCATAGTCGATGCAATAGCAATAGTGGCGATCATTGAGCCGCAATAAGATTCAAATATATCTGACCCCATTCCTGCCACATCACCCACATTATCACCCACATTATCGGCGATAACGCCGGGGTTACGTGGATCATCCTCCGGGATACCGGCTTCAATTTTACCAACTAAATCAGCACCAACATCCGCACTTTTAGTGAAAATACCTCCCCCTACCCTAGAAAATAAAGCAACAATAGAAGCCCCCATACCAAAACCGTGAATAACGTGGGTAGTACTAGGGTCACCACCAAAGAACCAATATAGTGAACCCAAACCCAAAAGTCCCATAGACGCCACACATAGCCCCATCACAGAACCGCCCATAAAAGCGATAGTAAGAGCAGCAGCCGGACCTTCGTCATGAGCTGCTTGAGTAGTACGCACATTCGCTTTCGTCGCAGTAAACATACCCATGTACCCTGCAAAAGCAGAACATAAGGCGCCTGCGACAAATGCTATAGTGGTGTACTGACCCAGTGAAAAATATAATGCAAACCCCACCACTAAGGCAAAAAGGAACAACATTTTATACTCTCGGTGCATAAACACCATCGCACCTGAATGTATGGCATCACCTATTTTGATGATAGCTGGATCAGAGACAGGTGATTTTTTAATAGTAATATAGATAACAAAAGCGATCATTAAGCCAGCTAATCCCAAGATAGGTGGCAAGTAAAATAGTTCATTCATAAAAATCCCCAACGTTAATGTAACAATGTCACAAAACAGACACTCTCTAACAACTTCGATTTAGCAATTTCGAAAATGTTTAAGAATAGTTCCACTTCGTAAACCATTTATGCCAATTTCCCATTACTTACAACATTCATGAGTTACGGCTACTTTATTGTTTTATTTACAATTAATTTACATTTGCAGTGCAACTATAACGAGATATTTATCTTTAGTTCAAGTTTTAATCAATAATTGTACATAGTCTGCGTTTTAATCACTTGGGTGAGTTTCATCTTGTGTCTCTAAGCACTATAATCTTTCGCTATAAAATTCTATAACTTTAGGTATTACTATGAGCCTTAACGCAGTACCCGCTGGCAAAAACTTGCCAGAAGAAATTAATGTAATAATCGAAATTCCTGCACACTCTGACCCTGTTAAATATGAAGTGGACAAAGAATCTGGTGCTATTTTTGTTGATCGTTTTATGGCGACTTGTATGCATTACCCGACTAACTACGGTTATGTACCGCACACCTTATCCGAAGACGGTGACCCAGCTGATGTGTTGGTTATGACTCCCTTTCCACTTCTAGCCGGTTCAGTTATTAAGTGCCGTCCTGTAGGTGTTTTAAAAATGACTGATGAGTCGGGTATCGACGCAAAAATTCTTGCAGTACCAGCTGATAAATTATCAACAATTTATCGTGGCATTACTGACATAGACCACATCCCCGAGCTGACTAAACATCAGATACAGCATTTCTTTGAACATTACAAAGACTTGGAACCTAACAAATGGGTAAAGATAGAAGGTTGGGAAGATGCAGCGTCAGCTAAAGCCGAACTAGTTAACAGTGTCAAGTTGTATGAAGAAGCAGAAGAAAAACCTGCCTTTTAACGTTGTTTCGTCACTATCAAAATTACAGGAGCCGGTATATACCGGCTTTTTTTATTTGAAAGAGTATTGAAGCTATTTAACTGTCAAAAACTAAATCCCCCAGGTACAACTTTAAAATATAATAATTGACTCTTAATATTCACCCAGTGTTTACTCATAATGCTCGTGTAAACGATAAACTGATTTCAATAAGCTTGCAGATCTAAAGGACTTGGAGGTAGGCTTCAATATCAATCACACTGCAAGGGTTATAACCTCATCGTGGCTGGATATGCTGTGGTTTAGTCTACTTTATATGGTAATTTATATCGATACTGATACTGCGTTGTAATACTTATTTTAGCGTTGAATATCCTCAACACTGTTGTCTATGTATGGCATGAGTGAAAATTCTTTATATTGGGTCAATCCAACTCAGGCTAATAAAAATCATGATAAAAATTATTAATACAATATGTTTAATATCGCTCTTGTTCAGTCAGATAGCCTTAGCCAAAGAGCCGCTGGAGCTTTTTTGGGAAGATATGGTACCTGCAGACTATCAGACTCCCGACATTCCTTTGAGTCATGACGGAAGCATGCTGCAAATGGGATTAGATGCTCCTGTTATTCAAAGCCTAAATGGTAAACTAGTAAAAATACCTGGATTTGTTGTACCTCTTGAGGGCGACAACGAAAAGACTAGTGAATTTTTACTCGTACCTTATTTTGGCGCTTGTATTCATGTACCACCCCCACCAGCCAATCAAATAGTTTACGTGCAGTTTTCTACAGCAGTGCCTATAGATGATCTATACGACGCTGTTTGGGTAACTGGCACCTTAACAACTATAGGCTGGAAAGGTGATTTGGCAACAGTAGGATATTCCTTGTCGGGAATAAGTGTGAGTCCGTATGAAGGTTAAAAAAGTAGGCTACGGGTTGATAATTATCATAAAAGCCACTTCGTTTGAACAGTGAGACAGTTAGGCTAGACAATTGAGCTACATGGCTAAATAAACGTACAAAAAAACCGCCATTGCGGTTTTTTTGTATTTTGACACTTAATTTACTCCGGGTAACCATTCGTCAAAAGAACCGATTTTATTTTTTCGTTTATAGCGACCGCTTTCTTTGTCTGAAAATCAAAATGAACTAAAGTGGTGGTGCCAGTTGCGCATTTTTTTTGCTTCTGCCACAGCTCTTGATAAACATCAAAAGAGCTGGTTCCTATTCGGCTAATAAAAGTTTTAACCTGCACTTTTTGCCCATAATAAATCTGCTCTAGAAAGTCCACTTTATAACTGGCCAGAATAAGTGGCCAGTTTTGTAGATCCAACTCAGGGGTGAATAATTTAAAAAGCGGCTCACGGCCTGTTTCAAACCAACCTACTAGAACGGTATTACTCACGTGAGCTAAGGCGTCAGTCTCGTAAAAACGGACATTAAATTCTTCACTATACATACAATAAAACCTCTATTTTTGTAGTAGTGGTTTTAGGAAACGAGCAGTATGCGACTCCGTCACATCACAAATATCTTCAGGAGTTCCTTGAGCAACAATCTGCCCACCACCAGAGCCACCTTCAGGACCAAGATCCACTACCCAGTCTGCTGTTTTGATTACATCTAAATTGTGTTCAATAACTATCACTGTATTACCGTGGTCACGCAGTCTGTGCAAGACTTCTAATAGCTGTTTAATATCGTGAAAGTGTAGACCTGTGGTGGGTTCATCTAAAATATACAACGTTTGACCTGTATCACGTTTAGATAATTCTTTAGCTAACTTAACACGCTGTGCTTCACCGCCTGACAAGGTCGTTGCCGCTTGACCTAGCCTCACATAAGACAAACCCACATCCATCAGGGTTTGTAACTTTCTAGCAATAGCAGGTATAACATCAAAGAAAGGTCGTGCCTCTTCTACTGTCATGTCTAATACTTGATGGATATTAAGACCTTTATATAAAATTTCTAATGTTTCACGGTTGTAACGTTTGCTTTTACATATATCACAAGGCACATATACGTCAGGTAAAAAGTGCATTTCAACCTTGATGACACCATCACCTTGACAAGCTTCACAACGTCCACCTTTAACATTGAAACTAAAACGTCCAGGTTTATAGCCACGTGATCTAGCTTCATGTGTACCCGCAAATAATTCGCGTACAGGCGTAAAAATACCTGCATAAGTGGCTGGGTTAGAGCGTGGAGTTCGACCGATAGGGCTTTGGTCAATGTCCACAACCTTATCCATAAACTCCATACCTGTAATGGTTTTATATGGAGCGGGCTCTCCCGTGGTAGCACCATTTAGTTCTCTGTGTGCTATTCGATAGAAGGTATCATTTATCAAAGTAGACTTACCTGAACCGGACACACCTGTTACACAAGTCATTAATCCTAATGGTGCTCTAAACGTGACGTCTTGTAAGTTGTTCCCAGTAGCACCGGTTAACACCACCCACTTATCTTGGTCAATCTCGGTGCGCTTGGTAGGTATTTCGATTCTTTCTCTACCAGACAAGTAAGCGCCTGTAATTGAACGTTCGCTATTTTTTATATCATCGATAGTACCTTGAGCGACAATTTCGCCACCGTGTATGCCAGCACCAGGGCCAATATCCAATACAAAGTCAGCAGCTCGAATGGCATCCTCATCATGCTCAACCACTATAACGGTGTTACCTAAATCACGTAAGTGGACAAGGGTTTCAAGTAACCTCTCATTGTCACGTTGATGTAACCCAATAGAAGGTTCGTCAAGTACATACATCACACCGACTAGCCCAGCCCCTATTTGACTGGCTAACCTAATACGCTGAGCTTCGCCTCCAGACAAGGTGTCTGCACTTCGCGAAAGGGATAGATAATTTAGCCCCACGTTAACTAAGAAAGTTAATCTGTCATTAATTTCTTTAAATATTTTTTCTGCAATTTTTAAACGTTTTCCACTAAGGCTAAGGTGGGCAAAAAAATCCAAAGCATCAGCAATCGACATATCGGTGATAACATTTAATGGTGTTTCGCCAATAAAAACATTTCTTGCCTCTAATCTAAGGCGACTACCAGAACAACTAGAACAATGTTGTTGGCTAAGATACTTAGACAACTCATCACGAACAGCATTTGATTCAGTCTCTTTGTAACGACGCTCCATATTCGGGATGATCCCTTCAAAGGGATGTTTGCGTTCCATAATATCGCCGCGATCGTTAATATATTTAAACTTTAACGATGTTCCTCTACTACCGTTTAATACTATATCCTTGGATTCGTCATCTAATTCTGCAAATGGTACAGTTAAATCAAATTTGTAATGATCGGCAACCGCTTGCAACATTTGGAAATAATAATAACTACGCTTGTCCCAGCCACGAATGGCGCCACCAGACAAGCTAATTTCTGCGTTAGCGATGATACGATGTGGGTCAAAGAACTGTCTAGTACCCAAACCATCACAACTCTGGCAGGCTCCAGCTGGGTTGTTAAAAGAAAATAAACGCGGCTCTAACTCAGCCATACTGTAACCGCAATGTGGGCAAGCAAAGTTAGAAGAAAACACCATAACCTGTTTGTCAGGCTCATCCATAAAGGCCACTTTTGCCGTACCACCGGATAAGTTTAAAGCTGTTTCAAAAGACTCTGACAAGCGTAATTTTAAATCTTCACGCACTGTGAAACGGTCAACAACCACCTCGATGGTATGTTTTTTATGTAAATCAAGGTCGGGTGGATCTGATAGGTCACATACATTGCCATCTATTCTTGCACGAATAAACCCTTGCGCAGCAAGATTCTCAAGCGTTTTAAGGTGCTCACCTTTTCGGTCTTGCACCACTGGAGCAAGCAACATTAATTTAATTTCGGGAGGCATGTCTAACACTCGGTCAACCATCTGACCGATTGTTTGTGCATCTAATGGCACATGATGCTCTGGGCAACGAGGCTCGCCAACCCGAGCATATAACAGACGTAGGTAATCATAAATTTCTGTTATGGTTCCAACTGTAGAACGTGGGTTGTGCGAAGTAGACTTTTGCTCGATGGAAATAGCCGGAGATAGACCTTCAATATGATCTACATCTGGCTTTTCCATCATGGATAAAAACTGGCGAGCGTAAGCAGACAGCGACTCTACATAACGTCTTTGCCCTTCAGCATACAAAGTGTCGAAAGCCAAGGAAGATTTACCTGAACCTGACAAACCTGTGATCACAGTCAGTTTGTCTCTGGGGATATCTAAATTGATGTTTTTCAGGTTGTGAGTTCGAGCCCCACGTACTTCTATTCTATCCATTAGTAACCAGTTGCGCCGCAAAAGAACAATTATTACACACTCTGCAAATAGTCACTACGGCCATTAAGTTAATAGAACAAGTTAATACTCCAAATTAAGCTTAAATAGAGCTAAACCAGCAATCGGTTTGCCAGTGTTTAAAATTCACAGTATAGAATTGGTACTTTTGACCACATTTAAAAATAATAAGTTTGTTTCTTACGGAGCTATAATCCGTTCAGTTGCAACGAATCATAGATAAGTCGTCTCAAATTCTTTTTTACACCTTAATTGAAGTAGGACATCGATAATCGTCTTGTTACAGACACAGTAGTAAAATTAACGTAAAGTATTTTGAATGCATCTGCAAAAAGACATTCAAAAACCACCTATATAAACAAGGTAAAAAAATAACACGTCGCAACGACAATTGTGTGTGTCATTAAAAAAATGTTAGACTAAATCTACTTTTTAGCCGTACTACTTCACCTTTATTAGATACTTTCCACTTTGAATTCAATCGAACTTCGCAGCGCTTTTTCCCTTGCCTTTGTCTATGTACTTCGGATGCTTGGCTTGTTTATGGTGATGCCTGTCTTGGCTATCAGCGCTAAAGAATATCCTGATTATTCGGCTTTTTTAGTCGGCTTAGCAATAGGCGGTTATGGCCTGACACAGGCTCTGTTACAAATTCCTATGGGGGTGTTGTCTGACAAAATCGGCCGCAAGCCTATCATCGTTGGTGGATTACTCATTTTTGCTGTTGGTAGTATGGTGGCTGCGACTGCAGACACTTTGGTCTGGGTGGTAATAGGCAGGTTTTTACAAGGTGCAGGCGCCATTGCGGGTGCCATTATGGCCTTAGCTGGCGATCTGAGTCGAGAAAAACAACGTCCAAAAGTTATGGCGGTGATAGGTATATCCATTGGTTTCTCATTTTACTTAGCTCTTTTAATTGGACCTGTCATTGCTGCTAAATTTGGCCTTAGTGGGATCTTTTTACTTACAGGCGTATTGGCTTTTTTATGTGTTTTGCTAGTATTATTTGTGGTTCCAAATGCAAAAAACATTGCACCAATAGGTGATACATTACCCGTTGTCCAAGATCTGAAAAGTTTAGTTTCACATTCCGACTTAGCTCGTTTAAATATCAGTGTGTTGTTTTTACATATGTTGATCACTCTACTTTTTGTGCAAATCCCATTGCTACTAGTAGATTTAAACTGGCCCCTGGCTAAGCATTGGCAAGCCTATTTAGTGGTATTAGTTGCTTCTGTTATTGGATTACTCGGATTAATGGCTGCAGCGTCAAAATATAAAAATGCGGTTATGCAAATTAGTGTAGGCGGTCTAGCTGTAGTCTTCCTATGCATGGTCTTTAGTCAAAACTCACTGCTTTATTTGATATTGCTCATTAGCCTATTTTTTACTTGTTTCAATTATTTAGAGGCAAACTTCCCAGCTATGGTCTCGAATATTGCTCCTGCTGGTAAAAAAGGCTCTGCAATGGGTATTTATGCAAGTTTTCAGTTTTTTGGTGCTTTTATAGGTGGTGTGTTATCCGGCAGTATCAGCGAACTTTTAGGCATTCAATGGGTATTTGTTCTCGCCAGTATTTTATGTTGTATTTGGTTGGTATTGATCAAAGGTTTGAACGCGACTAACAGACTAAAACGTTATACACTTAAAACAAGTAAACAAACAACAAGTCTGGCCTTACAACAACTTTCTGAATTAGAAGGCGTAGTGGATATAACGGTTGTTCCGAATGAACATGTTATGTACTTAAAGGCAGAGCAACATTTCGATATTCAACAAGCTCGACTTGTGCTGAACATAAAAGAATAATTAGGAGGAAAGATGGCGAGCAAAGGTGTAAATAAAGTAATTTTAGTGGGTAATTTGGGTAAAGATCCTGAAGTAAGATATACCCCCAATGGTAAAGCAGTTGCCAATTTAGCTTTAGCCACATCAGAAAGCTGGAAGGACCAAAGCGGGCAAGTTCAGGAAAAAACTGAATGGCATCGCGTATCTATATTTGGCAAATTAGCAGAAATCGCAGGTGAATATTTGCGCAAAGGCAGCCAGATCTACATCGAAGGTAAATTACAAACGCGTAAATGGCAAAACAAAGAAGGTCAAGACCAGTTCACCACAGAGATTGTCTTAGATCCCTTCAACGGCGTTATGCAAATGTTAGGTGGCAAGAGTGGGGGTCAGTCTGAAGGTGGTTTCCAAGGACAACAACGCCCTGCGGCGGCACCACAACAGAATCAAGGCTATCAACAACCACCCCAGCAAGGTCAGCAAGGTCAGCAAGGTCAGCAGTATCAAAAGCCACCAGCCCAAGGTGCACCACAACAACAAAATCAAGGCTTTAACCAAGCACCAGTGCAAGGCCAGCAAGCGCCTATGGCTGAACCAGATTTTGACTTTGACGACGATATTCCGTTCTGACGAAAACGTTTTAGTAAAATGTTAATTATACAAACTTTAAACCCGCTAAAAGCGGGTTTTTTTATTTTCAATTCAACTCAGATGCGTCATCAAATAGGTGATAAATTGTGTAACCCAGAGCCACTTAGTAATCTGTGTCCTCGAGTGGGGGCTTTCAACAAACATTACTTAATATTGGTATCAAGTTGTGGCAAAGCTGAGGTGGTTCTTATTTATGACCTTGATACTTGCAACAAAATTCTGTCTCAAGAAATAGACTGCGCCATAACCCTTCGATTTATCAAAAGGATGAACAATTTTTGACCACCACCTTGGCTGTTCCTGATCCCTAGCATGTGCAACACAGCTTGATTGACACGCAGCTGTTCAATGACTCTTAAACTCTCGTCGTTTAAATGGTTAATATTATCGGCGACATCCGCAATATTTTGACAAGCTGTTGGGGCTTCGTAACGTTAATTTGGCGGACTATCAACTGTATTTTGCTGCATATTTTCTCTCAATTGAGATGGTAAAGTACCAAACATTAAACGAAACTGTCGGCTGAAATAACTATGTTCAGAAAAACCACATCGATAAGCAACATCAGCAATGGGTAAACGCGTTTCAATTAACATTCTGCGAGCATTTTCTAGTCGAATTTCATTAATGAATTGTTTTGGTGTCTTAAACAAATACTTTTTAAAGCGTCTTTCAAGAGCACTGACTGATATAAAAGCAAGTTTAGCTAAATCTTCAATTCTCAAGTCTCGATGGAAATTTTCACGGACATACTCTACTGGTGCCTTTATGGCATCAATGCTAGATAAGACCTGAGATGCCTTAGATAATAAACGGGTAAAACCATAAGAACCGATAATATTATTTTGACTATCAAATAAAGGCCTTTTCGAAGTACAAAACCAAGCGAACTCACCTAACTTAAGTATGTTTAATTCTAGTCGGTCAGTAATCACATTACCGCTCATCACACTTTGATCATCAGTAATAAATTGTTTGGCGATATGTGGTGGGAAAAAAGCTAAGTCTGACTTACCAATTACTTGACTGAGCGAATGCATACCGATGTGCTCAACAAACCGTTGATTAGCATAAACCACCTGACTTCTTGTGTCTTTGATCCAAAAGATCACATCGGTTAGTAAATCAAACATACTAAGAATTTGTTCTATTCCAATCACATCTTGAAGAAATGGATATTGCATAATGTTATTATTTTCTGACATAAAGTTACGACTTTAAAAAATATGACGCCGAAATTATTGCATACAAAAGATGATTTATCCTACTCAAGTTCCTATAATAAAAACAAACTGTTTTTATTTATTATCATTAGGCGTGATCACGGCTCAACAACACAAAAATTAATCATCACTTTTATGAGCAAAGAAATATCCACTTTTACGAAATTATCGTTTTGGCCTAGTTATACCTATTACATTTGATATTACGCTCGCCTTTGAATTTGATTGGTATGTGTACAACGTCAGAAACCAAGAATGACAAAATTTACTCGACGCACTCAGCCAAAAAAATCAATGGGGGGGATCAAAATAGTTGAAACTTCAGGCTCGTTACACGGACATATTGTTGATAGTATAATTTACTACTATAGGCTAATTTACGAATTGTTAGCGTGGATGCTTCATTTGAAAAGCTGCGCAACCACCCAACAAAAATGGTGTAAAAGGCTAGAAATTTTGATGGGCGTATAGTGGTTTTTTATCAGTTCATACACAATAATAAAAACGTATTAAACTAGAAGATGCCAAAAAAGAAACTACGTATAGAGTAAATTGAAAAATCGTCAAGATAGACGGCTCTGTATTCCAATACTATATCTGAAAGTCCTGTCACAGTGAAATACACTCTAAAGCAATTCGTAGCTGAGAATCTCAAGTATGCAACACAGTAAATGTACATTGGCACTTAACAGCTTGTAAAAAATCAGAAAATTAAACTGTCAGAAAAGCAAATTTTAAAGCGAATGCTATTTTAGACGAAGCTTGTGTGGATACAGCATCTTTTACTCTAGAAGCTAAAAACGACAGATTCAATTTTATATCAAAGATGAATCTTGATGAATAGCTTAAATAATCATGTAAAAATATATCAATCTCAATCTGTTGGAGCTTGTATTTCATTTATCCAACACATTCCTTATTAAAATACTCAATTTTTAATTTTATTCTATTTTTACTCTATAAATCATAGGTTTTAAAGCTATTTATAGGCTATTTAAGACTAGCGCTTTAGGCTATTTTTTGATGTAATAGAGTGAATTTAAATCGATAAAACTTGAAACATGCAAATTGGTTGGCGAGAATTTATTAAAGGTCGATTCAGAAAAACTTCAAAATTTCATACCTTAGGAATTGAAATAGGTGTCAAAGATTTTCACGTCTCTACTCTAAAAAAAGTCAAAGATAAGATTACATGGGTTAATCAAGACTCTTTTCCGATCGAAAATTGGCAAACTACGCTCAAAACATATGTCGTCGACAATAATTTAGCCAACACTCAATGCAACATATCTTTGTCTATTTCTCAGTACCAACTTTTACAAGTAGATAGACCACCTGTGGAAGATTCGGAGCTGAACCAAGCACTCCAATGGACAATTAAAGAACAGTTATCCAGTGATGAACGATTTACTATTGATTATTTTGATCCTCCAGTAGCCGCAGTTAATGCTGATAAGCTAAATGTTGTTGCGATAATGACAAATCACATTCTGGAAATTCGTGATGGAATTTTGAAAGCGGGTCTAGCGCTCAACATCATAGGCATTGGAGAGTTAGCTACCTGCAATTTGTTGACACACAGTGACGATGCCATTATTACTTTAAATCAAGAGGAAGGCGGGCAGCTTTGTCTAAACATTGTTAAACGTAACCAACTATTTTTCTCAAGGCGTTTACGCGGTTATGAGAATCTGCACAGTTTTTCTCAAGAAGAAATTAAAATTGGTGTGGTTGATAATTTAAGTTTAGAAATTCAACGCTCCATGGATTATTTTGAGAGTCAGTTACGACAAGCCCCTGTCAAAAAAGTATATGTTTATTTAGATACTGTTCATCAATATGCGCTTACACAGATGATCAAACAAATAATTTTCATTCCTGTAGAGGAGTTTATACCTAATGTGTCTAATGAAACCAACATGCCTATAAGTCCATCGAGCCTTGCAAGCTTAGGCGCAGCGGTCGACAATGTGAGTTTGATTACTTAATGAAAAATAGAGTTAATCTTTACCATGCGAGCATTCAACCAAAGTTACAGTTGCTGACTCTTTCTAGTGTTATTGTTATTTGGTTAGTTGTAACACTGCTTTGTAGCTTCCTATATTTTTATATGACATCCGAACAACAGAAACTTCAATCTGAAGTTGCTGTGCTAGTGGGCAACAAACAACAACAAAAGATCTTGGTTAGTGAACTTAAAAGTGCTTTAGAAAATATAAAAATCGACCTGGGGCTAGTTGAAAAAGTTGAAGAAAAACAAAAGCTTATAAGACTAAAGCAACGCGTATTAAATGAGTTGGCAGGTCAGGAAGACCTTAAATCTATTGGATTTTCAAAACTGATGATAGACCTCGCCAATCATAGCCAACGTGAGCTGTGGCTAACCCGTATAAACTTAAATGGTACCAGTGTTGTCATGGAAGGCGCTGCGACAGACTCTTTTATTGTTCCTAAATGGCTCGGCTTGTTGGGCAAAACCGATTATTTTAAAGGGCAAGAATTTTCTAACACTAGGCTCTATCGCGATTCTGAACAACAACTCAATTTTGTTATTTCAACAGGTGAACAACTGACAATCAATAAAGGCTCCAACAATGACTGATTCTTTGACCTATCAATATAGGAAACTGTCGATTAAGTTTATCAAGGTAAGTTTACGGGAACAGGTTTTAATTTTGCTTTGCGGTCTAGCTGTTTTGATATTAATGATATACACCTTTTTTTTAGAGCCATTGTTAGACAACTCAGAAAAGTTAAAGCAAAACATCGTTAGTGCCGAAAAAGAAATAACGTCTCTGGTGGGGCAAGTAGTTAATTTATCCATAAAGCTCAAGACTGACCCAAATCTTCCCATACTCAAAAGAGTTAGTCTGTTGGAAAGTCGAATACAAAGCATTGATAAACAATTAGGGGAACAAACAAATAACTTAGTACCAGCAAATAAAATGGCAGGTATGTTAGAAAGTGTATTGACTGGCAGTAAAAGTTTAAAACTAATTGAACTACGGTCTATTGCACCTACCCCACTATTATTGGAGCAACGCCAAACAATTGATGAGCCTGGAGCAGGCCTCTATCGCCACGGTGTATTACTAATATTCGAAGGAAACTATTTTGATATTCAACAGTATTTAGAGAGACTTGAAGCATTGCCGTGGCAATTTTATTGGAAAAAATTTGACTATTTAGTCGGTGATTATCCAACTGCAAGTGTTGAACTCGAGATATATACACTCAGCACCAACAAAGCTTTTATAGGGGTTTAGAGCAGATGAAAAATTTATTATTACTGTTCTTTTGCTTGGCAAATGCGCAAGCTAACACACTAGAAGATCCAACCAAGCCCCGCAGAAATGGACTCATGTCTAATTTTTATGAGAGTTCAGATGTCTTGGTGCCAGCGGCATTAAAATTGACTGCGATCATCAATAACAACATCAACAAACAAGCGATAATCAATGGAAGAAGTTTTACAGAAGGACAACAAGTCCAAGGTTATAAGATCATTTCTATTAGCCAAAACCATGTGGTACTAAATGGTTCAGATGGCAAGCAGACAATTTTTGTCAATAACAACAACATTAAAAAAGACGCAAATAATGGTTCTTAACAAGTTATTTCTTTTAGGCATGATATTGACTTTTTGTTCATGCCAGAGTCAGCATAAAACATCGGCCGTGTCTCATTCTTTAGAATCTGCCATTGCCGAATATGAAAATAAACAAGTACAAAATGACCAGCCCCCGGCAGGCCGGTCCTTGCTCACAGTTCCCGATGAAGTTAATCAGGCACTGTTACCTAATCCTGGCAATGCAACAAACCAACTTTTTGGTGAATCGAAGTACGATATTAATGCCCAAAAAGTGGATGCCTCGGCATTTTTTAACAGCATAGTTAAAGGCACATCATACAGTGTCGCTATCCATCCAGACGTTGTGGGGGAAATTTCACTTGACCTGAAACAAGTCGCACTGACAGATGTGTTTGATTTAGTTGCTGAGTTGTACGGTTATGAAATTGAGCGCAAGCGAAACATTTACCGTATTTATCCTGCTGGAATGAGAACTGAGACGTTCGCTGTTAATTATTTATTGATGACGAGGGACGGGACGACCCAAACGAGTATTACTTCGGGTGGTGTGACACAAAGTTCTGGAGGCAGTGGTGGTAGTAACGGTCGTAATGGAAGTGGAAGTAATAATTCTCAAAACGGCTTTAGTGGTAATTCAAGTAGCTCTGGGAGCGGCAGCAGTAATAGCGGTAGTTTAGGCAGCAATAGCAACGGCACAAATATACAGACTCGCACTGCCACGGACTTTTGGACCGAATTGTTGGCGACCCTAAAGACGATGCTTGGTGAAGGTGCCGGAAAAAGTGTGATGGTGACGCCTCAAGCTGGTTTGGTGACAGTTCGTGCCATGCCTAAAGAAATTAGGGCCGTAAAAGCCTTCTTAGATGTGTCTGAAGAAATTATTCAACGACAGGTTATTCTCGAAGCCAGGATCATAGAGGTAGCATTAGATGACGGTTATCAGCAGGGAATTAACTGGGGTCAAATTTTAGCCAACAGTGGCTCAACTGATTTTAAGTTTTCTAATACCGCAGGGGCTTTTGGTAATAATATTAGCGCCGCATTAGGTAGTGTGACAAGTCTGTCGTTTATTAATAAAGACTTTTCTGGTGTTTTGTCGCTGCTCTCTACTCAGGGTAATGTTCAGGTGTTGTCTAGTCCTCGGGTAACGGCAATAAATAATCAAAAAGCGGTCATTAAAGTTGGGGACGACGAGTATTTTGTTACTGATGTATCGAGTCAAAGTACTGTGTCTAACAATGCAACTTCTGTGACCCCTAATATTGAATTGACACCTTTCTTTTCAGGTATTGCTTTAGATGTCACACCACAAATTGATGCAGATGGGATGGTTTTATTACATGTGCATCCTTCAGTAATAGAAACCCAAGAACAAGAGAAAATCGTTACCTTAAATCAGGAACAATTTGTATTGCCTCTTGCACAAAGCAATATTCGCGAGTCTGATACCGTTATTCGAGCTAAATCTGGTGAGATAGTAGTAATTGGTGGATTAATGCAGTCAATAGTTACTGAATCAGAATCGAAGACGCCTCTACTTGGTGACATTCCGATCTTCGGTAACCTGTTTAAAAACAAACGAAAGAGCGAAGTCAAAAAAGAATTAGTCATCTTAATCAAGCCAACTGTAGTAGGTAAAGACACTTGGAAACAGGAGTTGAGGCGTAGCAGAGATCAAATGGCTGATTGGCTGCACGTGGATTAAATAATGTATCTATACCACTATGGTATTAAAGAGCTACCTTTCACGCTGACACCTAACACGCGTTATTTCTTTGGCTTGCCTAGTCATAAAGAAGCAATTCAAGTGTTATTAACTACGCTCAAAGCCGGGGAAGGCTTCATAAAGGTTACTGGGGAAGTAGGAACTGGCAAGACACTCATTTGTCGTAAGCTGTTGAATGAATTACCTGATTATTTCGTCGCTGCTTATATACCAAATCCCTACCTCACTCCTTCTGAGCTTCGCAAAGCTGTGGCGAGTGAATTAAATGTTACGTTAACAGATCAAACTGATCAGCAAGAGTTTACTCAACGTATCCAACGGCGCCTGATACAAATCCATCAAGAAAACAAAGGTGTTGTACTTATTATCGATGAGGCACAAGCGTTGCCAGTAGAAAGTATTGAAGCACTACGATTAATGACTAATCTTGAAACCGAATCACGTAAGTTGATGCAAGTGGTGTTGTTTGGACAGCCAGAATTAGATGATAAATTATCGTTGCCCGAATTAAGACAATTAAAACAACGGGTCACATTTTCGTACACACTAAGATTAATGGACACAGATCAAGTTTATCAATACGTAAAACATCGAATGAATGTGGCTGATTACCAAGGTGGTGATTTGTTTAATAAAAAATGTTGTTCTCTACTTTTTAGAGCCAGTAAAGGCACACCTCGGATAGTCAATGTTTTATGCCACAAAGCTTTAATGTTAGCCTATGGCGAAGGCATGCAAAAAATCACTCCATCACATGTGAAACTTGCTATAAAAGATACGGAAGCTGCGACTAAAACTAACACCAATTTGTTCATATCATATGTCACTGTTGTAGCAGGCATAATGGTTGTTATTTTTGCTTATCTTTACTGGTCAGGTTTTGCTATATGAGTGTAGTAAATAAAATGTTGAAAGACTTGGAAGCCCGGCAGTCCAAAACTGAGAAGATAGTCGCTGATTATCACCCACCACAAAAAAAACAATTAAAGTTATTATTTTTGGTGGTGCTATTTATATTATCAATTGCAGCCATTATTTTTGCTTTAGCAAATAATAGTCAGATATTTTATGAAGGCACTAGTGCCCAACCCACACCATCTATAAATACTCAGCCTTTGCTTCCTTTAGTGTCAACAAAATCGATGGCCGTTGTC
This sequence comes from uncultured Pseudoalteromonas sp., assembly GCA_964564805.1. Taxonomy (GTDB): domain Bacteria; phylum Pseudomonadota; class Gammaproteobacteria; order Enterobacterales; family Alteromonadaceae; genus Paraglaciecola. Next base: position 20,575 of record CAZMDX010000004.1, read on the forward strand.
GCTAAAAAGAACCCCGTACAAGAACTAGTTCAGCCACAAATATCTTCAGCTCAACTTTCTAGTGCTAATATTGAACTAGGTATGGCTGAAACTGACGTCACCGCTACAATTGCCGTTCTAGATGAAGAAAAACTATCTTCACATGAAAGTGGTATGCTATCAGACGGTCCAGTATCACTAAAAGATTTAGGAACACAATACAAACAAGGTGACCCACAAAATAACGAGCAGACCAACCTTCAAGTAACACCAGTAAACACGCCTAGCTTTAGCATGATTGACAGCAGTCAAAAAGATGATGCTAGTACGTTGAAACAACGTATTGCCGATAGTTTAAACAACGGTAGTTTTAGTTTAGCGCAACCTTTATTAGACAAGCTATTGGACTTTGAACCCAATAATATTAAGGTCAGGAAAAAGTTAGCCTCATTGCTTTTCTCTCAAGGCAACTACGCACAATCAAAACAGGTACTCATTCAAGGTATCGAGATACACCCGGCTCGAAATGACTTGAGATTGATGTTGGCGCGATTATATATAGTCCAAAAAGAATCTTTAAAAGCTCTGAACATATTAGTTGAGTTTCAGCCCAGCGCAGACAATAAAACAGAATATTTGGCTTATCGGGCATCGTTAGCGCAGCAACTTATGCAAACAGAGCGAGCCAAGTCCGACTATCTAACCCTGACAATCATAGAGCCTGATAACGCTCAGTGGTGGTTAGGTTTAGCAATAATAAGGGATCAGTTAGGTGAATTTAATATGGCTTTGCAAGCATATAATAAGGCCAACACTCTTGGTCAATTGGACAATTCTGTGAACGATTTTATTCAACAACGCATTTCAGTATTAATAGGCGCGCAATGAAACCTAAAATCAAAATACGCTTAGGCGATTTACTTGTCCAAGAAGGCATTATAAGTGAAGTGCAGTTGATGCAAGGGCTTTCTGCGCAAAAGGAATCAGGGCGTAAACTTGGCTTTATGCTAATAG
>CAZMDX010000005.1:0-2051 GCA_964564805.1 uncultured Pseudoalteromonas sp.
CGAATTTCGGTTTCCATTTTCATAGCTTCCATGATGATGACTACATCACCTGAATTCACTACGTCACCCTCTGTGACCAGTACTTTAAAGATATTACCTGCCAATGGAGAGTTTAATGCTTGTCCTATTGCAGGCGTCATTATATTAGCATGCGTTAAAGGTGCTGGTGTTGAAGCTTGAACGTTTACTAACCTTCCACTTTGAGCCACTTCAACTTCAAACACTTGACCGTCTACTCTTACTGAATATTCTGATGTGCCAGTATTTTTTGCCTCAGATAAGGCTGTAGTAATTGGGGCGGCTACTGGTGTTTCATTAGGTACCGGTTCAAATTCATCAGAGTTGTGTCTATTTTTAAGAAACTTTAAGCCAATTTGTGGAAACAAAGCATAGGTCAATACATCATCCACAAAATCATCTGCGACTTGGATAGATTCTTTTTTAACAATATTAGTCAATTCATGAGTCAGCGACTCTAACTCATCCTTAATCAAATCTGCTGGGCGACATGTAATTGCTTCTTTGCCATTTAATACTCGCAGTTGCAGTTCTTTATTAACAGGTGCAGCGGTTGCACCATACTCACCTTTTAGTACACCAGCGGTTTCTTTGCTAATACTTTTATACCGTTCACCTGTTATTACGTTAATAACAGATTGAGTACCCACAATTTGTGAGGTTGGAGTTACCAGAGGAATAAAGCCAAGATCTTCTCTTACTCTTGGGATTTCTAGAAGAACCTCATCCATTTTATCTTCAGCGCCTTGCTCTTTCAGTTGGCTTTCCATGTTGGTTAACATACCACCTGGGACCTGCGCTATTAATATACGTGCGTCAACACCTTTAAGGCTACCCTCAAACTGGGCATATTTTTTACGTACATCACGAAAGTAACTAGCAATTTCAGTAAAAGCTGGCAAGACTAAACCTGTATCGCGCTCAGTGCCTTCAACAATAGACACTATCGTTTCCGTTGCAGTATGACCATAAGTCATGCTCATCGATGAAATAGACGTATCCAAGATATCAATACCTGCATCGATTGCTTTTTGGTAGGTTGCAGTGCTCAAGCCCGTTGTTGCATGACAATGCATAGCAATAGGTACTTCTATAGATTTTTTCAACTTAGTGATCAATTCTTCACATTCGTAGGGTTTGAGTAAACCAGCCATATCTTTTATACAAATTGAATGAACACCCATATCTTGTAATCTGTTGGCCATATCCAACCAAGTTTGCAGTGAATGAACAGGTGATACTGTGTAAGACATGGTTCCTTGTGCATGTGCGCCTTGTTTAATGGCTGCTTTTACTGCCGTTTGCAGGTTACGAATATCGTTCATTGCATCAAATATACGAAATACATCAACACCGTTTGAATGTGCACGTTCTACAAATTTTTCAACCACGTCATCAGCATAATGGCGATAACCTAAAAGGTTTTGGCCACGTAACAACATTTGTTGTTTAGTTTTAGGCATAGCCTTTTTAAGCTGGCGGATCCGATCCCACGGATCTTCTCCTAAATAACGGATGCAAGCATCAAAAGTCGCTCCGCCCCATGTTTCTAGTGACCAGTAGCCAATTTCATCTAATTTACTTGCAATAGGTAACATGTCTTCCAGACGCATTCTGGTCGCAAACAATGATTGGTGGCCATCCCGCAATACAACATCTGTAATCGCTAGTGGTTTACGCATAGGATATATCCTTAAAGTTTTGAACTAATTCGATTGTCTATGCTGAATAACAGCTGCACTGATCACAGCCACAATTTTTGGAGACACATCATGTTTGTTAGGCAAGTTGCTGTTTATGGGCTTGAGTTGATTAGTTACAGTGTTAAGCGACTCATCAGGAAATAATTTTTCAGCCCAAGCAATCAATGTAATTGCACCAATCAACATAGATAAAAACAAAAACACCACTACCATTCCTACTAGCAATAAATGAGCGGCTTCTGAAAGTGCATTTGCGACATCGGGTTGCATATAAACGTAATCTCAATGTTAAACGATTTATACTTGATAAGTACCATGCAGCCTGAGAAA
>CAZMDX010000006.1:0-6058 GCA_964564805.1 uncultured Pseudoalteromonas sp.
GCATCAGGGATCATCGAACATATTTATGTTGAAGAAGGTGACTATGTTGAAAAAGGCCAAATATTGGCACAAATAGAACCCCGTCGTTATCACTTAAACCTTGACCGAGCAAAAGCAGATTTAGTGGGTGTTGAAAAAGAGCTGGCAAAAATTAACAAGGTGTACAATAAAAAATTAGTCAGTGATGATACCTATGACAAACTGACCGCTCAATATGAATCGGCCAAAGCTACTCGATCCCTTGCTGAACTCGATTTAAAAGAAGCCACCATAACAGCGCCCATATCCGGATATATCGCTGAACGCAATGCAAAAGTGGGGAATCTAAGTGAGTCTTTTCAGCGTGAAAGAATGTTCCATATCGTTCAGCAAAAAGAATTATACGGCATTGTCTATTTGCCTGAAAAAGAGCTGTCTAAAGTGCATGAAGAACAACAAGCCTCTTTAGACTTAACGGCTTTTGAAGGTGACGATATCATTGCCTTTGTCGAACGTATTAGCCCAGTTATCGATCCTAAAACAGGTACTTTTAAAATCACATTGCGTGTACCAAACCCTAATAACTTACTCAAATCAGGCATGTTTGCCCAAGTTAAATTAAATTACGACACCAAACAAAACGTGGTACTTCTTCCACGTAAAGCCTTACTTGTCATTGACGATAGTATTAATGTATTTGTTGTTAAAGATGGTATAGCGAGTAAACAAGCCGTCAAAGTGGGTTATCAAGAAGGCGAAGTAGTAGAGATATTAAGTGGCTTATTAGGCACAGAAAAAGTGGTTGTTACTGGCCATCAAAACCTTAGAGATCAAGCGCCAGTTGAAATTGTTAATGATGATGTTAGCCAAAGCAAGCTTTTAGAACTAGCCCAGGAAACATCCAGTCAATTAGCTAACGGTTAAAGGTCGCGTCATGAACATTGTTGATATTGCGGTAAAACGTCCCGTTACTGTATGGATGTTTACCATCGCGGTTATTCTATTTGGCATGGTTTCTCTATCGCGTTTAGCGATAAATTTGTTACCAGAATTATCCTACCCTACCCTGACTATCCGCACAGATTATAATGGCGCGGCACCAGGCGAAATTGAACAACTGGTATCCAAACCCATTGAAGAAACCATCGGTGTGGTTAAAGGTGTTCGTACTGTCACTTCAACCTCTAAAGCCGGCCAATCTGATGTGTTACTCGAGTTTGAGTGGGGCACAGATATGGACTTAGCCAGTCTTGAAGTAAGAGAAAAACTGGACACCCTGCAATTACCTTTGGATATCAAAAAGCCATTACTGTTACGCTTTAATCCAAGCTTAGATCCTGTCATGCGCTTTGGCTTGGGAGTTGCAAAACGACTTGCAACAGATCACACCTCTATAGCAAAAAACAACCAACAGGTTACAATAACCGAACAAGGTATCAAAGCGCTGCGGATCTACGCAGAAGAACAAATCAAACGGCGGCTCGAATCAGTAGCTGGTGTGGCCTCGGTAAAAGTGGGCGGCGGATTAGAAAATGAAATTCAGGTACTGGTCGACCAACAAAAAACCAGTCAACTAAATATTACTGTTAGTGAAATTATTAAACGTTTAAAAGACGAAAACGTCAATGCTTCTGGTGGACGCGTAAAAGATGGCTCCCAAGAATACTTAGTGCGTACTTTAAACCAATTTCAAACCTTAGACGATATTCGCGACTTATTTATCGCTAACCGGGAAGGCAAAAATATACGTTTAGGCGACATTGCCACCGTGCAAGATTCTTACAAAGAGCCTACCTCTATGAACCGCTTTAATGGTTTTGAAGGCGTAGAAATAGCGATTTATAAAGAAGGTGATGCGAATACAGTACAAGTAGCTGAAAATGTAAAGTTTCGTATCTCGCAACTGCAAGATGACATACCCAAGCAATATCAATTGCAGATGGTCTACGATCAATCTAGATTTATCGCCAGCGCTATCGACGAAGTAAAATCAGCGGCCGTTATTGGTGGCTTACTGGCGATGTTGGTGTTGTATTTGTTTCTGAAAAACATTTGGTCAACATTGATAATATCTATCTCTATTCCCGTTTCCATCATTGCGACATTTAACCTTATGTATGGCAATGGTATTAGTTTGAACATTATGAGTTTAGGAGGGATCGCCTTGGCTATTGGTCTGCTGGTTGATAACAGCATAGTGGTGTTAGAAAACATTGCTAGACATAAAACGAAAACCAAAAATTTCAAACAAGCCGCCGTAATAGGTACCAAAGAAGTATCGATGGCCATTATCGCATCAACATTAACCACTATGGCCGTATTTTTCCCATTAGTCTTTGTTGAAGGCATAGCCGGACAACTTTTCAGTGATCAAGCGTTAACGGTAACTTTTGCCTTGGCAGCATCCTTGGTAGTGGCACTCACCTTAATACCAATGTTGGCTGCAAGAGAAAACTCAACAGAAACATCTGACAACAAACAAACTTTGGACTTAGGTGATGACGACGTCAAATCACTACCAACAACGAAGATAGGCTGGGTTTTTCATTATTTATCGTTGCCTCTGTATTGGTCGGTTCAATTGGTTTTCCATTTTATTCCTTTTATTATTACCTCCATCATCGTTATGTTTTTTAGACTCTTAAGTAAAGTGTTTGGCACCTTATTCCGTCCATTATTATGGATATTTGACAAAATCTTTGTGCAAATTGAAAACGTATATTTGGGGGCTCTTAAACAAGCGTTACGTATTCGTTTGTTGGTTTTAACTGCCGTGTTGGCCTTGTCCCTAGCTTCAGTATTGTTGCTGCCTAAACTCGGAATGGAGCTGATCCCTGATATGTCTCAAGGCGAATTTTTCGTCGAAATAAACTTACCGACAGGCTCTCAATTAGAAAATACTGATCAAGTAATTGCCAACTTAGCCATTTTTACAACAGACCTTAATGGTGTAGAGCGCACCTATGCCTTAGCTGGCACAGGGAGTTTAATGAATGTATCAACCAGTCAAGGCGGTGAATATTGGGGTAAGTTGAATGTCGTTATGCAAACTGATAGTTCTGCTCAGACAAGTCAAATAGTAATGGACAAAATGCGCGGATATTTGTCACAACAAGCAGGTGTTCAAAGTAAATTTGGTAAACCTGCATTGTTTACCTTTGCAACGCCTTTAGCTGTTCAAATTGTGGGTTATGATCTTGAAAAATTGACCAAATATAGCCAAAAAATGAAGGCTATAATGCAAGGTGATAACCGGTTTGCGGATGTGAAATCCTCATTACAATCAGGGAATCCAGAACTTAAAATTAGGTTTAACCATGGAAAACTCGCTCAACTTGGTATCAATGCACCTGATGTATCTAAACTTATCTCAGCAAAAATTGGGGGCGAAGTCGCCACTAAATTCAGTATTGAAGATAGAAAAGTCGATATCTTAGTTAGAACGATTGAAAAGCAACGAGACTCTATTGCCGATATCGGGCTAATGATCGTTAACCCTGGTGCTAGTCCTTCTATACCTTTGGCAGCTGTGGCAGATATTAGCATGTCAATTGGCCCCAGTGAAATTACTCGCATAGGTCAAGAGCGTGTTGCAATAGTCTCAGCTAATTTAAATTACGGTGATTTAAATGAAGCGGTATTTGCTGTACAACAACATATCGATGCTTTGAAATTACCTTTAAACATGCAAGCCAAAGTAGCCGGTCAAAGTGAAGAAATGGAAAACAGTTTTCAATCTTTACAGTTTGCTTTAGCCCTAGCGATATTTTTGGTGTATCTGGTCATGGCTTCACAATTTGAATCATTGTTACACCCATTACTGATTTTATTTACTGTGCCTTTAGCTTGTGCGGGTTCTATATATGGACTTTACTTATCAGGTACCAATATCAGCGTAGTGGTGTTTATTGGACTGATTATGTTAGCCGGTATTGTAGTGAATAATGCCATAGTGTTGATAGACCGAATTAACCAACTACGCACATCAGGACTAGACAAAACAACGGCTATCATCGAAGCTGCACAAAGTCGTCTGCGGCCTATTTTAATGACAACGCTTACTACCTCCTTAGGTTTATTGCCTATGGCTATCGGGTTAGGAGAAGGTGCTGAAATTCGCACACCTATGGCCGTTACTGTTATCTATGGTTTACTATTTGCCACCCTTCTTACTTTGTTTTTTATCCCGGTTATCTACAGTTTATTTGACCGTAAAAAGTTTCATAAGCAGTTAAATAAAGAGACTGAAAAACAATCAGATGAGTTGCCAACAAGCACTGAAGGTGGAGACACAACTTATGGATAAGTTCGAAAGTGCCGGTTCAGCATTAGCGGACTTTGCCATACGCCGTCCAGTCACGATTATGATGTTGTTTTTATCCATGTTGGTATTTGGAATTATATCCAGTCAGTTATTGCCTCTGGAAAAATTCCCCAGCATTGATATCCCCGAAATCGCCATTCGTATTCCCTATACTGATGCGACACCGGTAGAAGTGGAAAAGATGATCACACGACCGGTGGAAGAAGCATTAGCGACCATGTCTGGCATCAACCGTTTGCGCTCACGTTCGTCAGAAGACGGGGCTGAAATTCAATTGCAGTTTGCTTGGGATGAAAACCTTAAAGCCAAAGGCATTGAAGCCAGAGAGAAAATAGATGCGATTCGCGCAGATTTACCCGATGACGTAGAGCGCATATTGGTATATCAGTTTAACACCAACGATATGCCAATTTTTTCTTTGCGAGTGTCCAGTGAGCGAGACCTATCTAGCGCCTACGATTTGCTTGACCGTAACTTAAAACGCCCAATCGAAAGAGTGGCTGGTGTGTCTAAGGTTGAACTATATGGCGTCACAAAAAAACAAATTTCCATCCGTTTAGACCAACAATTGATGGCAGCATTACAAGTAGACACCAACCAATTAGCCACGTCTTTAAGTAACGCCAACTTTTCCCTTACCGCAGGCAGTTTTATTGACTCTGATATTGAGCAAAAAATTACTGTCAATCCTCAAGGCGAATTCACTAGTTTGCAGGAAATACGTGACTTGATGGTTAAAAGAGGGGTGCGTCTTAGCGATATTGCCTTGGTTAAATACGAAAAACCTAAACGTATAGAAGGTCGTCATCTCGATCAATCTTACGCAGTAGGATTTAACATTTTTCGTGAGTCAACCAGTAATATGGTTGAGGTATCCAGTAATGTGTTAAAGGTGATTGAAGATGCTAACTCAAATCCAGCGTTTAATGGCATTCACTTATATATCATGGAAAATGAAGCAGACAGTGTTACTGAGTCTCTTTCTGACTTACTCACCGCAGGCATGATTGGCGCATTATTATCGTTAATCGTGCTTTACGCCTTCTTGCGAAATGTAACGAGTACTTTGTTGGTTGTGTTATCTGTGCCTTTTAGTATTTGTATAACCTTAGGCTGCATGTATATGCTGGGTTATACCATCAATATTTTATCTATGATGGGCCTTATGTTGGCGGTAGGTATGTTGGTAGATAATGCAGTGGTGGTCACTGAAAGTATCGCACAGGAAAAGTTAAAAAATCCTGATGTGATTGCCGCAACAAAAGCAGGGGTCGGTAAAGTTAGCTTGGCCGTTATCGCTGGGACTATCACCACAGCTATTGTTTTTTTACCTAATATTGTTGGCGCTAAGGTCAATATCACTGTCTTTTTAGAGCATGTTGCCATTGCAATATGTATTTCATTATTTGCTTCGTTGTTGATATCTCAAACGCTTATCCCACTACTTTCTACCAAAATAAAAACCAAGGTAGCTAAAAGCGGAACCAGTAATCAGCCTAAACCACTTGGAAAAATGGCGACTTGGTATAAAAAAACCCTGTCTTGGTCACTTAAAAACCAAGGGAAAACCAGCCTCATTGCTATTTTCATCCTTGCTAGTACAGCACTGCCAATGCAGCATGTCACTAGCGATGATGATAACAATGACGACCAAAGCCGAGTCTGGATGAACTACGATATTCAGGGCAGTTTTAGTTTGGAGGAGGTCGAGAAAACGGTTACCAAAATGGAAGAATACCTGTACGCCAATCAGCA
>CAZMDX010000007.1:0-20039 GCA_964564805.1 uncultured Pseudoalteromonas sp.
GTGCTGAGCAGCACCATTAAGTGTCATCGGAACATTGTCTAATGATGCAATATCTTCTTCTTTGTTGCCCCAAGCATAGATAATACGTTGATTACGGATGAACACTGCCGCACCACCACAACTTAATTGACTTTGGATTAGAGCATTTGATTCGTCGGTGCTGTACCAACAAATCTTTTTATCTAGTTTTAAGCCTTGTGCTATAACAAGTTCATTGTCAGCGTTGAGCACTAAGGTACCTTGTTTATCCAACCCCTTTGCGACGACAAATTTAGTTTCTGCTAGTTCTTCAACTGTATTAATACCATATTGTCCCAAATGGTCGCTGGCAACGTTAGTAATTAGCGCCGCATCGACCGAATCGATAGGTATACCCCTTCTTAATATTCCACCTCGAGCAACTTCCAGAAATGCTATCTCAGTACGTGAGTCTCTGAGTAACATTCTTGCGCCACCAGGTCCTGAATAATCTCCGTGGTCTATAATATCATCACCTACACGAATAAAATCAGTGGAGGTGACACCCGCTACAAAACCAGCCGCTTTAGCAATATGTGATGCTAAACGTACGCTAGTTGATTTGCCATTTGTACCCGTAATAAGAGCCCGCGGGATGTCTTGATAGGTGTGCCATTGGATAGTTTGTAACGCTGGCAACGCATTAACAGGCCACGATTGTGATGATTTGCCCATACCTAGGCTGACATCATCATCATCAGTTATGCAACTTACCTCATGTTTTTGCGCGGCTTCCATAATAAGAATAAGAGCAGGGTTAAGCTCCTGCGCAAGTTCTTCATGTAATTCATTTAGACGCAGCTGCCAATTTGGGACCGCTTCTGCTTTAAGCTCTGCGACACAACAATGCCAAGCTAATTCAGCAAGATCGCAGGCACAATAAAGTGCATCCATAGGTGCACTAATGGCTAAGTTTGCTCCTTCGCTATGCAGGCGAAAGGTAGTTTGCTGCTGCCAACCAAATTGTATTTGCAACGTGGCAACCCACCTCTGCCATTGACTCACTACCTTATTTTTATCAACACCTTCAATAAACACATCAAGGATACCACCGGGGTGATCCCACAGCAGGTTAGGCCCTGTTAAACGCCTTGCTTCGTCAAGTTCTAATCGCATTTTTCGAATATTCCTTAATCAGAATCTTCGTCGTGCTCAACCACTAAACGCACACCACGTTCATCATGCACCAACGACTCACCTTCGTTTAATTCAAACTTATGCTCAACGTGTTCGAATAGTTTTTCAGGAAAATCCTCAGATGGTTTTTCATCATGGTTCTCTGTTCCTATATCACTATTAAAATGTACAATTTGTTTCCAACAACGAGTGATATTGTCTCCCAGAATAATCAGCAGATCTCCTTTCTTACAATCTTTGAGTCCTTGCTCAACTGCATTTTCTTCAGATGGAATGACTTGAATATTAGCTTCACTGATACCGGCATCCAGTAATGTTTGTTTGAGCATTTGTGGCACTTCATCATGACCACGACCTCTTCTGTCGTCGTCAGCCTTACAAATGAAACGATCAAAACCCTTGGCGGTGATGCTAGCAACGGCTACGACATCTTCATTGCGCCTGTCTCCTGGCATTGCCATGACAATACGGCGTTTTCCGTTCACATCTAAACGTTTTGCTAAGTCGGTAATGGTAGCGATAGCAGCTGGATTGTGAGCGTAATCGAGTATCACTTTGAAGGGCAGCTCATCGTAAATATTGAGTCGACCCGGTGCTTGATAAAATGATGTGTTAAAAATCCTCAGGCCTTGGCGAATATTTTCTAACGATGTATCAAAACTGTAGGCAATCGCTGCAGCAAACATCGCATTTTGCACATTATGTAACGCCTTACCTTCGACCGTTGCAGGGATTAAATGTGTCCAAAGTAGCGGTATATGTGCGCCTTTATCATAAATGGTGATCATATCGCCGTTGATGCCTTTTTCGAGCACAGCCGCCATGCCACCGCTGCGAATATGCTCGCGCACTAGGCCGTGACCCGAGTCCATGGTGACATAACAAATACGCTCGGCTTCACAAAAATCTGCCATCTGTAAGCACAGATGATCATCAGCATTAAGCACCACTACATCTTTTGCTACTTCAACCACCACACGTTTAATTTGCGCCAGTTGCTCTACTGTATCAATGCCTCTTTGACCCAAGTGATCAGCAGTAACATTCAAACAAGCTCCAACATTACAAGAGGTATAACCTAGGCCTCGTTTTAAAATGCCACCACGTGCTGTTTCCATAATGGCAAAATCAACGCTAGGGTCACGCAGTACAATCTGCGCTGCCGTAGGTCCCGTCATGTCTCCTTTAACCGTTAGATGTCCATCAATGTAGACGCCATCTGTAGAGGTCATGCCCGTGGTAAATCCAGATGCTTTCATAATGCTGGCTAACATACGTGAAGTGGTTGTTTTACCATTGGTACCGGTAATAGCAGCAATAGGAATGCGCGCATTAGAGCCCGCAGGAAACAACATATCGATAACTTTACCAGCCACATCTCTGGGGGTACCCTCGCTTGGGGCCACATGCATTCTAAAACCCGGCGCTGCATTACACTCGCAAATACCGCCACCAATTTCTTTATAAGATTTACTGATGTCGTCTGTTAGAAAATCTACGCCACCTATGTCAAGGCCAATGGCTTTGATAGATCGGACTGCCATATCTCTGTTATCGGGGTGCACTATATCGGTGACATCGATGGCTGTACCGCCGGTCGACAAGTTTGCTGTAGAGCGAAGAAAGAAAATTTGGTCTTTATCTAATATGGTTTGTTTACTGTAGTTAGCTTCACCCATTAAACGTTCAGCTTGGCTATCTAGCTCCAATCGAGTTAACACTTTCTCATGGCCTATACCGCGGCGAGGATCTAGATTAACAATGTCGACTAGTTCTTCAATATTACTTGTGCCATCACCTACAACATGGCCAGGTACACGTTTAGCAACCGCAACCAGTTCATTATTGACCACTAACATTCTGTGGTCATAGCCTGTTATGAAACTTTCAATTAAAATAGCCTTACCAGTACCGTGTTTTTGCGCTTCAACAAAAGCCGTGATCACTTCTTCGTCTGTTGTGAGATTAATGCTTACGCCTCTACCGTGGTTGGCATTTAATGGCTTAACTACCACAGGAAAACCCATTTTATTTGCTGCCCGCGCAGCCTGTTTTTCACCGTATACCACCGTTTGTTGTGGTACGGGCAGACCCAAATCGTTGAGTAAGTTGTGGGTGTCTTCTTTATCGCAAGAAATCTCTACTGCGATGTGTTTAGTTTCGCTGGTAATAGTGGCCTGAATACGCTGTTGATATTTACCGTGGCCAAACTGCACAAGACTATATTCGTTTAAACGCAACCAAGGAATATTTCGCTGTTCAGCAGCCGCCACTAGGGAGCCTGTACTAGGTCCAAATTCTTTACGCTGAGCCATACGGACAAACCCGCGTAATTCTTCGTTAAAATCAAAATCGTCTTCAATATCTGCTTTGATGGTCTGTTGCACATCAAGTGGCATCAGGTGAGTTAATAAACGCATACCTAATGAGCCTGCTTCTAGCCCCACATCTCTTTGATGGTATTGGTAAACAACGTTGTAACAGCCTTCTTTTTTTAAACTTCTAGTACGTCCAAAATTGACCGGTGAACCGGCTAAGTTTTGTAACTCGAGGGCCACGTGCTCCCAAATATGTCCTATCCAAGTCCCTTCATCTTCTCTCAACCGCTTGAGAAAGCCCCCTTCTTCACCATATGAGCAACCATGGCTTTGCAACGAAGGTAAAGCTTCTACCAATCCATTAATAAACCCCATGCCTAATTTTACTGAAGGCCATTGCTCTAACTCACCGATATCAATTTGGTAACGAATAACAGGAAAGTTAGCGTAGATATTAGGGCCGACATATACATTTTTACTGAGAATTTTCATAGGCTAAAGGTTCCTTCTTAAATTTTATCTGGATTAAGGATGCGCTGAGAGTATGTAGATAGATCATACTAAAACTAACTTATAGAAAAACTATCATAAGCGCCAATGTTTTAACATCTTATGAATAATTGCTTGCTAAAAATGGACGGAAAAATTACACGTCCATTTTTTAAGAGGGGTTATTCGATGAAGGCTTTACGATCGTTGATGTTGTAACGACTTCCGTTAGCCAATATATGTACTTTTAAATTTAGTAACGTAAGTGCATCACCGCTGCGTGCTTCGGCCATAGATGAATGTTCGATATCCGAAGGATCGATCACCGTTATTGCACCACTGCCCACTACGGTAAATTCATTGTCACCGTCGATAAAAGCAGCGGTATCCTCATCTAGTCCTAGACCGAGTAAAAACGGGTTGTAAGACACTGCACTCAAAAGACGAGACAATCTATTTCGCTCATTAAAATGTTGGTCGACCACTATAGTATTAATCAGTCCCATACCAGGTGCTAAATTAACACCGTCTTCAGTGGGCACAATGCCTGTGTTTCCACCTGTGATCATATGTTGCGACACAATGGCAGCACCAGCAGATGTGCCTGCTACATGAACACCTTGAGCATTGAGTTTACGAATAGTTTTAGCTATAGGTGTGCCCCCAAGAATAGTCGACAAACGTAGTTGATTACCCCCAGTGATAAATATGCCAGTACAGCTTTCAAGCTGTGTGACGTACTCTACTTTTTTGGCATCATTACGGTCGCTAATAGGCAACCAATGAGTATTACCTGCACCTAACTCTTCAAATAACTTTTGATATCTTTCACCCGTATCTTCGAGCTGGGAAGCGGTGGGTACAATGCAAATGTCAGCTTCACTGCCACCGCATAATTCAACAAATTTCTTTAAAATTTCAGGATTATTTATTTTTTCTTCAGCACCACCGATAGGTATAACATAACCACGTTGCTGACCTTTAATTTCTGGAGACGGCATCTTTATTCCTCAAACGTACCTTTCTTAACAACTTCTGTATTGTAGATATGCCATACACCTTTAGCCATAACATGGCTTATGCGGTTTTGTTTATCTAAAACGATTAAATCGGCATCCATACCAAGTGCTATTCGACCTTTAGTTTTAAAGTTCATAAGCGTTGCAACATTGCTTGTAAAAAAGGCTAAGCAATCTTCTATCTTTGTTCCTTGGTCAATCAACTGGTAAAAGACATTGGTCATGGCGATAGAGTTAGCAAAATCCATTTTTGTCATATGACCCTGTTTATCAAAATTAGGCAGACAACCACCGCCATCAGAACTGATAGTCAGCTTATCTTGTGGGTAATCACTATTTATAAAGCGTAATAGGGCATCCGCTGGCTCGTAACCCACATCGCCAGTTTCAAATGCGGTAACATCAATCCAGCAACCTTGCTTGGTTAACTCGCATGCCTCTTCGAATAATTCTCTGCGTCGGTTCACATGCGTAGGATTAAAGGTTTTTGCGGGTATCTCAGACTGCGCAAGTGCCTCACGCACTAACTCTAACCCACGCTCCCCATCACCTAAATGCAAATGCACAATTCCCGCTTTGCCGGTCATCAAACGTGAGACATGAGCCTCAGACGCTACTTTGAGCAGTTCGTTGAGTGTGGGTTGAGACGATCGGTGGTCACTAATGGCCAATTCACCTACACCAACAATTGGCTCTATAAATACAATATCGGTCCTGATGGAGCCGGTCAGTGTAGTAGGCGGAAGATGATAACCACCGGTATAACAATAAGCCGACAGCCCTTCTTCACGCAATGAGTAAACTTGTGCCAGTAATGATTCAGTGCTTCGAGTAATATCATCGGTACCCAACAGTCCAACAGCAGTTGTCACCCCCGCTTGAGTAAATTGACTTAAAGGCACGGCGGGGACACGGGTAGAAAAACCAGCTTCTCCCCCGCCACCCGTAATGTGAGTATGGGCATCGATAAAACCAGGAATAAGCGCTTGGCCTTGCAAGTCTAACTCATCAATCGCGAGTAGCGAGTCTAAAACAGGCAAAACATCCCCCATGTACAGGATCTCCCCACCACCAATCACAAGATGTTTAAGCCCAATCGAATCTGGAGCATAAACGTTAGCATTTTTGAGTAAAGTTATTGAACTAGCTGAAAACACTGAATATACCGACATTTAAAAGAAACTTAACCTTGTAATTTTAAAACACTCAAGGCTGCTTAGCAAAGGCTTTGTCAGCTTAATCAAAGGGTAAATGAAGATACAGCCCTGTTGGGTCACTGTAATGGCTGTAAATAACCCTTAGAGCGAATACCTGTTTTTATTTGTATAATGAATTTTCAACATGATAAATCTTAATCGCTCTCAATATTGCTATTCTTCTTTTCGTCTTTATCACTATTATTATCAATCGAAACAAAAGGCTCACCTCACGCATTAACATACCTAAAAATCTATAAAACCATTATTGATATTCCAATTGAAGCAGTTTGCGGCAAGGTCCCAAAGGTGACAGCATACCTCGCAGTGAGTTTCGCGAAGTAGTCTTTACTGATCAAGAGATTCATATTGTTCCAATCGGTGAAACAGTAGATCTCATTAATCGTTACCAATGTGACACCATGGCTCCTAATAAACCTATTTTTTTACTCGATCAGATGGATGCAGTAGAAGCGCGAGACAAAAATTGGCCCCGACCTCCTTTTGAGCTCAATCAAGATGATAAAAGTGATTACGGTCAAGGTAGTATTGATAATAAGCTTAGCATTACCAGGCTCTCACCGACCTTAATCTGCTTTAAAAAAGAAGGCTTTGTGCCTTACTGAGATTACTCTCGCTTTCTAGCTTTTCTAGGTGATGAAGAAACCAACATATAAACCACGCGTATGCTAGCCAATAGACGTCGTGATCCTAAGAATGCAGAATACACATTAAATTCTGATGCCGGTGGCGGCGACTTCGATAAAAATGGCAAAGCCATTACTTACCTGATGCAAGTTGTAAAAAGCCTATGTTAGCTTCGAACTCGCATTGCACTATAAAGGTGGCCATAGTTTAAGGCCGCGTCCCGACGATGCTATTTATGAACGTTCAAGAGCATGACTTAACATCAAAGATTACCATTTTTCAATAATGTGGAGTGACATGACTCACAATTTTTTCAACTGCAAGAGTCTCAATTAGGCGAGGAACCAAAACAAGCGATAACAACATTTACCGCTGGCCTAGCAATACAGGCGTCTGGCCGGCTTGAAATAGGATCGTCATGGTAAGCACCACTTGAACCGATTGTGTCATCACTATGCTGACTGCTGGGCATGCCAAAATACACTATTTCAAACTGCTACTGCCACAGTTAATTGCCTTATCCTGATTGGATCAGGTGTTAAAAAATTAAACAAACTTGGTAACAGGTGATTGAAAATTACGCCATAAAATTTGTAATTGTAGACTCGCCAGTAAAAAGTCCTTTAACAAGGTCGCAAAATGGCAGCAATCAACAAAGCCGTTAGTGATCGCTGTGCAGCTGTGCAGACATGCACTTTGTAAACCATTGCCTATATAGGTTCAGGAAGCACTGATGGCATACATTTTCGTAAATGCCGAGATCCCAACGTGGGCCATATCAAGTGTATTTATGCTCTATAACAAAATATCACCTAGGCTGTGAGTAAAAGCGAAAAATATAGCTTTGTATGCAAAACTGTATTTTTTGCCATAAGTACTATCTGTGTTGATAATCTCAAATAAGTGATGCTATATATACTTTCACTGACGTTTGGACATATAAACTTCGTAAGAAATGCAAGGATTGTCGATCAACGAAATTACTTCTACGATCAACAGGGTCAAAAAAGCCGGAGGGCAAAATGGCCGATAAAAGCCAAAAGGTATAAAATAAAGTTGAGTTTTCTGTTATTTTTTTCAATCACCTTAATGTTTTTTAGCGTGATAAAAATTCATTTCAACGTATGGTCTGGATTTTCTGATGCAATCCATTTTATCTTTATTGCTATGATTTTTATTCACCCAGCACTGATCAATATATTTTCTTCAACGATGGGGTTTGAGGACTTGAATTAGCATCACCTGCATACAGGGTGTTATTTCCAACCAGCGATATATACATTAGTGTAATTAGATTGAAAATGTCCTCATGATCGCTAAATGTATCAAACGCCATAAAAAAATTGGAATCGAAGCCTCAAACGACAATGCACCATGGTGATCGTGACATAAAGTGAATGCCTGTTAAATACGGTTAGCTAAAGGGCTGAATGACCTAATTTGACATTTAATCAGTCATGTCAAACTGGGGTTGTCAAAACTAAATACAACTGTTCTATGCTTACATAATAAATTCAGATGACTTTAATATGTTTGTATCTTATGGTTGCTATATGACTACCATAGATTTTAAAAGCACTCAAAGACCCAGCTATAGTAAGGCTCAAACGAAACTTATTCAGGCTACATTAGATTCTTTGATGCAAGAAGGTGTTGACGGCTGTTCAGTGCGTAAGATTTGCGAGATAGCAGACATGTCAGTTGGGCTGATTAATTATCACTTCGGAACACTTAATCACCTCTTAGCTGCAGCATATTTAAATTTAGCGTTTTCTTTGATGGATGAGGCCATAATAAAATCACAACACACCACACTTCCAAGGCAACGTTTATCTATTTTTATACAAGAAACCTTTAGTGATTCGGTGATGCAACGAAAGATCCTCCGCGCTTGGGTGGTGTTTTGGGGAATGATTGACATAGCTCCCAAAATCAAAGATGCGCACGATTCGTCTAACAAGGCATTTCGAGTATTTCTTGAACAAAGTTTCTCTGAGTTAGACCAACTGTATCCCGTCAAACCTTCACCGCGACTTGCCGCTATTGGGCTTACTGCAATCATTGATGGATTGTGGCTGGAATGGTGTTTATCTAGCGATACCTTTAGCGCAGATGAAGCAATATTGTTGTGTGAACAATGGGTGGATACTGCCTGTAAATGAGTGCGATTAGATATATTAAACCTGAGCGTGAGTTGAACTATGTGTATATCAGGGCTTTTCTAAACAGATTGCAATGAGCGCTCAGAGGCCATAGAACAAGGTAGATATTTTGCTCCAGCAGACTCTGAGCTTGTAATTGGCATTTTACTTGTACCTATAAACTGCTCACCCGTGCAAGCAACGCTTTAAATAAATGGTTTTGGGATTGCGTGAAGTTGCAGATCCATCGTAAAGGCTTAATCAAGTAAGGATGATTGATTCTAGTTAAGCCACTATTTTACGAACTGCCATGGGGTCACTTCTTGGTAAACTGTCGCAAAAGTGGACAACATTTTCGCAAGTAAAGGTTGTGTAAATTAGCGAATGAAAATATGCAATAAGTCGGAGGGCGTGAAAAAAATAATGGCTTTAAACACACATTAGGTAAAAAATCATATTGGTTGTCATCTTCGGTGCTCTAATAATATCCCCATCATGTGGAGCTACTTGATGAATATGCAATGTTGTGAGCTCAACTTTATTTTCTGTTTGAAGCAAACGATCTTACAAATGAAGAGGAAGCAAAGGCTTTTTGAATTAACCACTAGGCCAGATAAACATGATCTCACAACACACGTATTTATTTGCTACATAAACGTCAAACAGCAAGTTTTTAATTGACCTCATATCGCCAGAGTAGCAAAACATAAGGCTAGCTCAGGAACGCATTCTCGCTTGACTCATACAAGGCAAAAAACTCATAAAAATCAGAATTCAAAGCTACCAATAATTTGAAGAGCCGTTTCAGAAAATCCTTATAAAATACACTCCACTTTCATTAGATAAAATGCCTTTAACCTATTAACGTCGATGGCCTGCACTTGAAGGTGTTACATTTGGCTTAAGTTTAAAATCTGAACCAAAATCAGTCAGGGGATGAAATTTCATCGGTTTTGTTATGTCAATATTTTTTAATCGAGTACTGTAATCATTCAGGTATTTGTCACAGGCTTCTTGTCCAAGGAACACTGGTGAATAAGCCACAAAAGCTGGCAATACCTCAAATCCCGTATAAAATAAGGTGCCATTGTGAAGATGCCATAAAGCAACGTTAATATCACCCATCACACCATCTGGTTCAAACATTTCAGGATAAGCCCCACAACTTGTCACAACCATAGCTTTACGGCCTTTTAGGCCTCCAGTTTCGTAGCGTTTTCCAGCTCCATAAACGACAGAGTTTACGAACACACGATCGAACCATCCTTTCAAAATTGCTGGTGTTGAAAACCAATAAAGAGGAAACTGCACAATAAAGAAATCGCACCAGAAAATCTTTTCCAGTTCGGCTTTAATGTCCTCAGGAAGCGCATCATTATCAACCGCAAACTTCTGCTCACGATCATACTGCAAGCGATCAGGGAAACGCCGAGTAGAAAAGTCATCAGCGCTAGCCACTGGGTTAAAACCCATTTTATAAAGGTCGGAAACCACTACCTCATGCCCTTCAGATTTTAGGGTCTCAACTCCCTTTCTATGCAATTCAGCTTGAAATGAAGCGTCCGGCTCAGGATGTGCATATAAAATAAAAACTTTCATTTTTTCTCCCCATAAGGCTCATAGTACGATTGCTAAGTTACCATAACAGATACAAAAATTATTAATCAATGGCTCATGACTCATTCAAGGCAAATCATCAAACACTGCTGTTTTAGGCAATATAGATCTCACTCGGCAGGCTTTTATCCTAAGCGTACAAAAACAT
Organism: uncultured Pseudoalteromonas sp.; assembly: GCA_964564805.1. Taxonomy (GTDB): domain Bacteria; phylum Pseudomonadota; class Gammaproteobacteria; order Enterobacterales; family Alteromonadaceae; genus Paraglaciecola. Next base: position 10,732 of record CAZMDX010000007.1, read on the forward strand.
ACACGGTCGACCTTAGCGTCATAAAAGCTGATCATTAAAAATGAACATTTGAATGAGGGTAAAGAGTATGACTAAAATCAATGATCAAATTATGCATCTATGTACCTGCCTACCTGTTTACCTATGCAGCAATGCCACAATAGTGTACATGTTTTATCTATGCAACAGCCCAAAACGCTCGACTTAGCAGCTGTGAGTGCATGGTGACTATCGATAAATAATGTTTTTTATCGAGGTGAGAAGTATTTTTTCTTGATAAAGATCTCTCAGGTCATCTGCCTGCAGTAATTAGGTAGGCTTGCGCTGTTCTGAACTAAGCGACTATATCTTACGTAATCATGTCTAACTGAATCTCATACGACCACCGAATCGAACCTATAAACGGAGTACTTTTATGCAATACAAAGCACCGGTAAACGATATCAAATTTATTCTTTTTGATGTTTTAGGCGCTGACAAGCTCCATGAGCTGGACAAGTACAGCGAAGCCACACCCGATATTATTTCAGCCGTTATCGAAGAAGCAGGAAAATTAGCCACCGAAGTTCTGCAACCAGTCAACAAAATAGGTGACGAGCAGGGTTGTCAATACGATCCTCAGACGCATAATGTGACCACTCCAAAAGGCTTTAAAGAGGCTTATAAGCAATTTACTGAAGCGGGGTGGGCGTCACTAGATTCTCCAACCGAATTTGGTGGGCAGGGCTTGCCGCACACCTTAAAGTTTATTGTGGACGAAATGGTTTGTTCCAGTAATCTCTCACTTGGCATGTATTCTGGACTCACTCACGGTGCTATTAGTGCTCTATACGCCCACGGTTCTGACGAGCTCAAAGACACGTATTTGGCTAAACTTATCAGCGGGGAATGGACCGGCACCATGTGCCTGACTGAACCACAATGCGGCACAGACTTGGGCTTAACACGCACTCGCGCCACCCCTTTAAGCGATAATAGTTACAGCATTAAAGGGACCAAAATCTGGATCTCCGGTGGTGAACATGACATGGCGGAAAATATTATTCATTTAGTGTTGGCAAAATTGCCAGGTGCGCCAGACACGACTAAGGGTTTATCATTGTTTTTGGTACCCAAGTACCTGCCTGAGGGTTCAGAGCGTAATCCCGCATTTTGTGGTGGGCTTGAACACAAAATGGGCATCAAAGGATCGGCAACCTGTGTCATGAACTTTGACGATGCGAAGGGCTGGCTCATAGGGGCGCCTAATGATGGCATGCGTTCGATGTTTACTATGATGAACGAAGCGCGCCTGATGGTGGGTATGCAGGGATTGGGGATTGCAGAAATGGCTTTTCAGGAAAGTCTAAACTTTGCCCGTGAGCGACTGCAAAGTCGTTCCCTCAGTGGTCCCAAAAATCCTGACGAAGCAGCAGATCCTATCATCGTGCACCCCGATGTGCGGCGTATGTTGATGCGTCAAAAAGTTCTTAACGAGGGAATGCGCGCCCTAGCACTTTTCACTGGGCATCAACTCGATTTATCTGTAGCCCACCCTGACACCGCGGTGCGTGAAGGAGCAGATGACATGGTGCAAATCCTCACGCCAGTCGTAAAGTCGTTTCTCACTGACGAAGGCTTTAATAATGCTGACCAAGGGCTTCAGGTACTTGGAGGTTCTGGTTTCACTACCGATTGGCCCATGGAACAGCTGTTGCGCGATAGCCGTATCTCACGGATTTACGAGGGCACCAACGGCATTCAGGCTATGGATCTCGTCGGTCGCAAGCTCAGCTTGAATCGAGGTAGACTTATCGGACACTTGCTAACAACACTCAATGACTATGTTAAAGAAAATACCTCATTGCCACATCATGACGCACTAGAGGTCGCGGTGAAGTCTTTAGAAAAGGCCACTCAATGGATTGCAGCAAATGGCATGAAGGATCCCGAACAGGCAGGAGCTGCGGCGAGTCCTTTCTTGCGCCTCATGGCACTGACCGTTATCGCTTACATGTGGTCAAGGATGGCGGCGGCGGCGAAAGAGCAACTGGATGCCGGCGAAGGTAACACTGCGCTGTTACAAAGCAAGTTGGTCTCGGCGCAATACTACTTTGACAAACTGTTGACCGAGAGTACCTGGCTGCTGGCTGATATCACCAGCGGAAAAGACAGCATGATGGCTTTGACAGACGAGCAGTGGTAAGTCTGCATAGCGGTAGTGACTCGCTGAGTCAGGCGTACCCGACAGTCACCCGCTAAGTTCTGCTAAGTTTATACCCTTGTTGTGGCGCCAACAGTTTCACAAAGACAGTTAGGCGCCCTATTTTTCGGTGGTATTGACATTACATCAGACTTTACAGCGGTTAATAATCCTATGGCAGACATTCGCTGTGTGCTTTATACAAGCTTACAACAGGAGTTTTAAATCAACTCCCTTAGACCGGAGCCACAAAGCGGAACACACATTTGATAATTTACCGTTACTTATATCAACAGTTTGATTTTGTATGCTTTGTTTGCGAACTCAGTGGGAATGACATTACAAGGATTAGTCTGATAGAGATGACTTCACCAAAACTTGTAGATACCAGTTTAAAAAACTTTGTTGAAAACTTTCCATTTCAGACAAACGCCCTGGCTGATAAAACCTTGAATCCACCCCTTTTTGATTATTCCTAATAATGGTTTTATCTGCTTGGGTCGTCACGTCCCAAAGCCATGTGAGTTGTTCTTGTTGATAGTCTTCGCCTTGCACTGCAGATTTATTCACAAACCAAAACACATCACAGATACATTCATCCGCACAAATAGGTAGAAAACGATAACCAATCATATGATCGTCGTAAATTAAAAAATAGCTTAACGGTCCAATCATCAACTCAGATGCCCCTCCATCATAGCTTTGTAAAGTTCCAAGTAAAGGTGCAACAGTCTTACCGCCTAGACTTCCACTGAGTGCATCACGAAGCAAAGGATTTCTGTCATATTGATAACCTTCTTGCCCTTTTTCAGCCAAGTCAAAATAACGATTAAACGCTGTAAATTTTGGGTTACCTTTATTTGCTTGTGAAAAAGTTTCTTTGGCTTTTTGAAACAACTTGGGAGATCTTGCCATAGCGTGTACTTGAGCAAATTCTTGATGAGATGGTGCACAGTGATAACATTCTTGATAATTCTCAACCGCTAACTTCCAATTTGCAGGGATCCGATATGACTTCTTTTCGGCCAGTTTCATACTGTGCATGCCGAATAATTCGAAAGTTGGGTTAAGATCTTGGCGAAGAGAAACAACACTTGGTGGGTTTTCACTTAAACATACAAAAATAAGCCCACCCAAAATCTCAACATTTACCTTATGTAAGCCATTATCTGAGAGCTCAAAATCATTAGGCATGTTACGAGCATAAATTAACTCTCCGTCTAAATTATAACTCCATGCATGATAAGGACAAGTAAGAGATTTTTGCGAGCCAGATTGTTCAAGACAAATTTTTGAGCCTCGATGACGGCACACATTCATATGGGCTTTTACCTCACCTGCAGTTGTCCGCAAAACAATGACTGACTCAGTATCAAACTCAAAAGTAAAATAATCACCAGCAATAGGAATTTGTGACACATGCCCAGCAAACAGCCAATGTTTCAAAAATATATTGTTTATCTCTGCAGCATAAATATCAATGTCTTTATAGAACGTTTGAGCAAGAGAAAATCCCTTTTTTTGAACTGCAACAAGCTGTTTAATTTTATCTGATTGGTTAAGCGTCATTGTTTATGGTTAGTCTACATTATGTGATTATTGACAGTATTGAACGAGTGTTCAATACTGTCAATAATCACATAGCATAATTTTTTGGGAATACAGATGTTAGATGCAATTATCATAGGCGGCGGACATAACGGGTTAGTGTGTGCCAACTATCTTGCAATAGCAGGTAAAAAAGTACGTGTTTTAGAACGGCGTAGTATAGTAGGCGGAGCTGCCGTTACTGAAGAATTTCATCCTGGGTTCCGAAATTCAGTGGCCTCTTACACCGTAAGTTTACTCAATCCGAAAGTGATTGATGACCTACAACTGCATCAAAACGGTTTGAATATTGTGCATAGAAAGGTCAATAATTTATGGCCGCATGATAACGGTGATTTTCTAGCCTTTGTTGTAGGCTCTGATAATTTAAAGGCCGAAATTGCACGTTTTTCCAAAACAGATGCTGATGCCCTAGACCGCTACTTTAGAGACACAAGCATGGTTGCCGATATTATTCGCGACTTTTTACTTGAAACACCACCCAATGTTGGTGGTGGGATCAGAGACATTTTTAAAGCCGCAAAGTTTGGTAATCGCCTGCGAAAACTACCCATTGAAGACGAACGTATTGTGTTGGATATCTTCACAAAAAGTGTCTCAGACTTTTTAGACTTATATTTTGAAAATGAATACGTCAAAGGTGCATTTGCTTTTGACGGTATTGTAGGAAACTACGCCGATACCCAAACTCCTGGTTCCGCTTATGTTCTTATGCATCATGCTTTTGGTGAAGTTAACGGCGAAAAAGGGGTGTGGGGTCACGCAATTGGAGGTATGGGTGCCATTACTCAAGCTATGGCGAAGTCAGCTATGGACAAGGGTGTTGAAATCGAAACCAATGCAGCAGTGAAAAAGGTGTTGGTAAAAGATGGCAAGGCATACGGAGTATTACTAGAAAATGGCGAAACCTTAGAAGCAAAAGTAATCGTTTCAAATCTCAACCCAAGCCTGTTGTATAATCAGTTAGTTGATCCAAAAGAACTACCAAAAGATTTTGCACGGCGCATGAAACATTATAAAAATGGCTCAGGCACTTTTCGTATGAACGTGGCATTAAGTGAACTTCCCAAATTTACCTGCTTGGCGCAGCAAGATCGCGCCAGTGCCGAACACCTAACAGGTGGGATCATTGTGGGTGCAACATGTGATTACATTGATCAAGCCTACCGTGATTCAAAACAACATGGTTGGTCTAAAGCTCCCATTGTGGAAATGCTTATTCCTTCAACACTTGACGATACTTTAGCGCCTGAAGGGCAACATGTTGCCAGTTTATTTTGCCAACAATTCGACCCCGATATCGATTGGGATCTTCACCGTGAAACAGCAGCAGACTTAATTATTGAACAGGTTGAAAAGGTTGCACCGGGTTTTAAGCAATCGGTGTTAGGTTGCCAAGTACTCAGCCCGCTGGATCTGGAGCGTATATTTGGACTGACTAAAGGTGATATTATGCACGGCAATATGAGTTTGGATCAGATGTTTAGCACCAGACCATTATTAGGCCATGGTAATTACCGCTCTCCCATTAAAGGGTTGTATATGTGTGGTGCTGGCACTCACCCTGGTGGTGGCGTAACCGGTGCTCCAGGGCATAACGCAGCCAGAGAAATCATAACAGATGACTAGTCGTTCACTTCAAATAGTGATCTTTATCGCCCATACGCAATAAAATACTCTACGAGCAGGTCTGTTACACTCCAACAACCACCTCTCATTAATGACAAAGAGGAAATTATGAGTACATATCAAAAAACACAGGATGCAATATCTGCCCTGACACCAGAACAGTTTCATGTCACTCAAGAAAATGGTACTGAACGTCCCGGTACAGGAGAATTGTTAAACAACACGTCACCTGGTATCTACGTAGATGTAGTATCTGGGGAGCCTCTGTTTGCCTCATCTGCCAAGTATGAGTCAGGATGTGGCTGGCCAAGCTTTACAAAAGCGATAGACGCCGTCAATGTCAAAGAAATCACTGATAGTTCTTTAGGTATGACACGCACTGAAGTACGTTCCTCTCACGGTGACAGTCACTTAGGGCATGTGTTTCCTGATGGACCCAGAGACCAAGGGGGTCTACGCTATTGTATTAATTCTGCTTCACTGCGTTTTATTCCTCGGGATGAGATGACAGGAAAAGGTTATGACGCTTATTTAGATCAAGTAGAGGATATTTAGACATGGCCAATGAACGTGCAGTATTAGCCGGAGGTTGTTTTTGGGGCATGCAGGACCTTATTCGTAAACGCCCCGGTATTATCACAACTCGGGTTGGTTACACCGGTGGCGAAGTGGCAAATGCGACATACCGCAATCATGGTAATCATGCCGAAGGTATTGAGATATTGTTCGATAATGAGGTGGTTACTTATCGACAAATTTTAGAGTTTTTCTTTCAAATTCATGATCCCAGCACTCAAAACAGACAAGGTAATGATACCGGTGCGTCTTATCGTTCAGCTATTTATTATGTGTCTGATGAGCAAAAAGCAGAAGCAGTAACAACGATTGTTGATGTCAATGCCTGTGGTTTGTGGCCAGGAAAAGTAGTGACCGAAGTAGAGCCAGTCAGTGATTTTTGGGAAGCGGAAGTTGAACATCAAGACTATTTAGAAACACGCCCTAATGGTTACACTTGTCACTTTGTCAGGCCTAACTGGAAATTACCTTCAGCATCATGAGTTTGAACACCTAAGACCGATTGTAAATTTACAAATAAAGCATATTGATATCACCACTGCCCCTGTAAAATTGGTGTGGTGGTGGTAGTCATCGGTGCACTGAAGGCGTGTTTTCATCGCTTATTGGCGTAACAAAATTGAATCAAAGATGGATAGCATCAAACCATTCTACGCAGGGTAAATATCGTTCTACCATATATGCTTATGATGATATTCAGTGTAAATAAGCCCTACATATAGTAAATATATCAAGAACAGATTTTGAGATAACACTCATTACCCAAGTTTACGTTTATAAGAGTCTTAAACACAGTAAAATTGAGCTAACAGATTACTTTTATCCTGCACCTGACAACCCCTTTCGCCAAACTTACATTCAACCCAAACTCAGGTTATTATTAGCGCGTTTCAATCATCATGTAGATCAACATAAAATGATAAAAATTGGCTTGGTAGCGAACAATATTTAATCCAATTGGTATCATTTGGGCAAGGGCTAGTTCAGGTTAGGTTAGGTTAAAATTGTGTCTGAAAGATTTCGTGTCTGAAAGATTTCGTGTCAACGATTGCTAATGTCTACTCCACCAAAATCCTCGGTGTATAAAGCGTACGCTTTGATTTTTACCGGGTAATAAATATTTAACTGTTACCAAGCACACAAGTAAAGAGTGTTGTTTGGCAAATTTATTAATCGCTACACACCTTTGATCACTTACTGATCCGATGATATTTTGCATAGATACCGCATCTGGATCAACACCAACTGTAAAAGCTAAAAACTGATAAAAGTATACTTTCTGTGATTTTCTTTGTAATGACCTTAAAATTATAAAGCCGAATCTAAATGAAAGTCGATGTATACCGTTTTGATGATCAAAACCACTTTGGTTGCGATATAAAAAAATATCAAGTGCGTTACTACTGCGCATATTTTCAAATTCATAGACCAAACTATCCGACTGACAATTAACTACTTATCATATTAAGTATCCGAAGTTGAAAATTGCTATTAAGTCTAGTAATTCATATAAGTTCGAATGGCGTGTTACTTGCGATTAATCTTCTGTATTTTATGGGCTGAGCGGCTATAAAATACATGACAAAAATAAGGTTTGGCCATAAATTAGTCGCTCCGATAGTTAATTTTAGTACAAGTAAGGCAACGCTCATATTATCAGCCTAAATTAGCAGTGTTTTCCAGTCGCTTAAGATTAAGTTTAGGTAATTTAGAGCGTAATTTTTCTTGAATTTGTGGTAACAAATCAATGTGTTTTTTATGAATAACATGATTAATAGAGAGCTTTTTGAGTTCTATAATTTGAAAGTATTTTTCAAAATGTTTTTTTATGGCCTCATCTACCACGTATATCGCATAATAATATCTTTTAGCCTTAAGCATATTAATAACTCTGGAGAATGATTCATTACCTATTTGAATTGATTTAAATTCTCCGTGTTTAATGAGTGCCAGCATTCTGTCATTTGTCAATATGGATATATTTTTATCGGCGAATACACCTCGGTTGCAAGGTACTCCTTTAATGCAGATTAAAGATAAGCTGACGCGTTTTAATTCCGGTTTTACCACGATAACATTTATATACTCTTGCGCTATTACGTCTAATCGCAGCACATCGGCATCTACCACACCATCGTTGAGTAAAATCAGACCACGTAAAGAAGGGGTAGGAATTAGATCAACTTTAAAACCCAGCTCGGTATAAATTTCAACAAAAAGCTCGGTATAATCTTTAAGGTCTGGGTACACGATATGAGTTAAGGAAAAGGGTTTTGGAACCTCAGCGGAGCTTATGAGAGAATAAACAGACAGTAAGCTGATGATTAATAAAAAAATTTTCACTTATCTTCCTTGGTTGTCGTTACTTATGCCCACCATCGATATATTATTTTTACACCTTAATGCATTACTTTAAAAGAAATCGTTTCATTAACTCATTCACTTCGCGACTACCTGGCATCAAAAGACGTACGTGTAATTTGGCAAATAAATTGGTTACCATCGAATTTATTTTGCCCTGATAATACGCAACGCCTTATAGGTATAACTTTTGCTCCAAGCAAAATTTAGTCCGCTAAACTTAACAATGAAGAATTTAACTATAATTCATTATGAAAGCTAACTTCGACACCGTCGGCTCAAAACCATAAATCATATGCATCCCACTCGTTTTTACGTTTTTAACTGTCAGGAATTTTAACAGTTTTATTTTTTAAAATTTAATGTTTTTTTTAAATTACTGATATATATACAAAAAAAATTATGGACTATTAATTGCATTATTTTTTAACAAGGTCATCTGCATAGATTATGGTCTTCTTTTTAACAATATAACGTACTCGTTTTAAACAATAATAGGGTTTACTTATGAAGTTTTTGAAAAATTTTTTACTTACAGCAAGTTTGGTCGTCACGACTATGGGCATGTCTTTATCAGCTAATGCTGTGTTAATTCAACAAGATATATTTATTGATGTTTTACCCGGTGACTCTATTGATACTGGTCTTGGGCTTACCGATACTTTGGAGCAACTCATTGGTTCTGTGATATACAACACTAAAGATGCCGATGGTCTTGGTGAGATTTCGTTGGACGATATCAGTGTTGTATTAAATTTAGGACCTGTAACACTGACAAATGCTGATGTTCTTACGGGAGGATCCGCTCCTATATTGCTTTCATTTGCCCCTGAAGTTGACGGGATACAAAACTTCATAGTTGATTTTGAATTTATATTTGACGGTATGATTACTAATTTATATTTAGATGCTGATCTTAATTTTGGTGGTTATTTCGAATTAGAAGATGAAGATGGCTTACTTACTATCGGTG
>CAZMDX010000008.1:0-8096 GCA_964564805.1 uncultured Pseudoalteromonas sp.
CAATATCATCCCAACTATAACCATTTTTCAAACCAATAATAGCCGCTATTCCCATTGAAACTAATAATGCAATTTGGTTGGGTCCAAAAGAAGAGTCATCTTTAAATAAATAGACAGAACCACCTAAAAGGATGACCAATATTACAATCGGAATAAGTGCATCGGATAACGATGCTTCTACTTTTGGTTTTTCAATTGTCATGATGTTTTGCGATCCTGAAAGGTTTAAATGGGCTGAATCTATATTGAGGAACTAAGCCGCTATCGAGCGGTAGAACATAATGGCAATGACCACTGGACAAACAAAACGTACATACCAAGGCCATATTTTCCAAAATAGACTCTTTTCAGCCTGTTCATCACCATGTTTTAATTCGGCTAAAATTTGGTCACGTTTCCATACCCATCCAGCAAAAATACATAACATCAGTCCTAATAAGGGCTGACTATATTTTGTTGTTAGAGTAATCACAAAACCAAATAACGAGGCCATGTTTAGAGCAATCGTTGAACTAAGAACAAAGACAATCAAAGTTATTGTCCAAACGGCACGTTTCCTAGTTAATCCTTTACTTTCAATAACATATGAAACAGGTACTTCCAGCATGGATATTGATGATGTCAAAGCGGCGATTAACATCAGTGAGAAAAACACACAAGCAACATATAATCCAATTGTACCCATGGTATCGAATAAAGCAGGCAGTACAATGAAGATCAAACTGTCCTCGTTAATAAGTTCCCCGCTTGCAGAAAATATTTCTACGCCATTATTTAACGCAACGTACATTGCAGGAATGATTAACATGCCTGCTAATATGGCAACACCGATGTCTACTAATGCGACTGAGGCACCAAGGACAGGTAAATTTTCATTTTTGCTGACATAAGAACCGTATACCAACATGGTACCAACCCCTAATGACATGGAGAAAAAGGCTTGCCCCATTGCACTGATTAATATTTCAGGATTCATAATCAAACTGAAATTTGGCAGTAAATAAGCCTCCCAGCCGTCACTGGCACCGTCTAATGTAGAAACATAAATGATGAGTAGAACAATAATGACAAACAAGGCTGGCATCAATCGCACCGACCACCTCTCAATGCCCTGACTGACTCCCCCAGTTACTATACTGGCTGTCAAACATAAAAATAAGCCACAAAATATAATATCTCGAGCAACAGATGAGGTGACTAACCATGAAGAAATTGTGTTTTGACCAAGCAAATCAAAGATAGTTTGCAAGACATGGGACAACATCCAACCAGCGACAAGTGCATAAAAGGAAAGGATAAGTGTCGCGGTTACAAGTCCCCAGATACCTGTTGCACGACCTATTTTACTGCCTGATATTTTTCCTAACGCATCAACCATATTTGAACGAGTTGAGCGGCCAATAATTAATTCAGCCATGAGAACGGGGTAAGCTAATAAAAAGGCTAAAATGATGTAAACCAACACAAAAGCCGCACCACCGTTACTAGCAACTTGTGTCGGAAAACCCCAAATATTACCTAATCCTACCGCCGAGCCAGCGGCAGCAAGTATAAATCCCAATCGGGATGAAAATTCTCCACGTGCAGCCATGAAATTCCCTTATTATTTTTATTATTATTTTTGAGTTACACAGGGCTGCAAATTCCAGCCTGTTATTAATTCTTATTGCTATTAATAGCGTATTTTCTCATGGTTAATACATCATAAGTAATATTCGCCGCTTCTTCTAAAAATGGGTCAACTTTTTCAAGTTCTTCAGGTAAATCATCTAGGTTTTCAACTTTTTCTAAACCAAGACGGACCAGTCGCTCATTAGTACGCACAAGATTACGATCTTCAATCTCAGATTTTTCTTTTAAACGCTCAGTCTCAACCAAAGAAATAGTCTTATCCTCTTTCTTGATTTTGTAGCGTTCAACATCTTCGTAGATATAATTAAACTCTTTCTTAACCCGCTGATTGTGTAATTCTGTTAAACCTTTAACAACATTTTTATTTTCGCTAAATGTAGTGTAATTGGCTCTGGCGATACTATCCCAAGGAAGTGCGTTTTCCTGCTGGCTTTCACCCCAATCAGCGTGCTCTATTACAGAAGGAAACAATATATCTGGGATGACACCTTTGTGCTGAGTACTGCCGCCGTTTATCCGATAAAATTTAGCAATAGTAAACTGAACGCTGCCTAATGGTTTTTCATACAGATCATAAATTCTACCCAATGGACGATGTTGTTGTACCGTGCCTTTACCAAAGGTCTGCTCGCCAAGAATTAGAGCTCGATTATAATCTTGCATGGCGGCTGCGAATATTTCCGAAGCAGATGCACTGTAACGATCAACTAATACAGTTAAAGGACCATCATAAAAAACTTTTCCATCAACATCCTTCTCAAGACGAATTCGCCCGGCCCCATCACGGATCTGCACAACAGGTCCTTTATCAATAAATAAACCTGAAAGGAGTGTTGATTCGGTTAGTGAACCCCCTCCATTTCCTCGCAAATCGACAATAATGCCGCGCACACCTTGCTCATTTAAACTTTTAATTTCTTTTCTGACATCTTGATGTAAGTTGTTGTAGAAAGAAGGAATTGAGATAACACCTAATTTTTGGTCTTTATTTGGACCTTCTTTAGGGACGTAAACTTCAGATTTTGCCGCTCTATCTTCAAGTTTTATTTTGTCTCGAGTCAGGGTCACAACCACAGGTACTGATGATTCAGAAGAGCCTTTCACAATTTGGAGTTTTACAATACTGCCTTTGGGCCCCTTAATAAGTTCTACCACTTCATCCAAGCGCCAGCCAATAACATCAACAAATTCATCGTTATCCTGAGCAACACCGACAATCTTATCTTCAGGCTTTATGTTGTTAGACAAATCTGCAGGACCGCCCGGCACAACGCTGCGAATAGTAGTAAAGTCATCTTCACTAAGCAAAACAGCACCAATACCTTCAAAAGATAAGTTCATTTCCATTTGGAAACGTTCCGCATTACGAGGAGATAAATAGCTGGTGTGGGCTTCAATACTTCGCGCAAACGAGTTCATAACCGTTTGGAAAACATCTTCACTTGAAGTTTGAGTTAATCGTTTTATCGCACGTTCATATCGTTTTGTTAGCAGTTCTTGAATCTTGGGCCAGTTTTTTCCTGCTAACCTTAAATTGAGGGCATCATATTTAACCCTTTGGCGCCATAACTCGTCTAACTCCTTATTATTTTTTGCCCAAGCAGCATCTTCTCTGTCGTAAATAAAAGTATCGTTAGCCAGTTCATAATTAAATTCTTTATTTAGTAAAGTGAGAGCATATTCGTAGCGTTCAGTTCGACGCTGCATGTTGAGTTGATAAATTTCATAGGCAATACTTAAGTTGCCTCTTTCTATAGAATCATCAAATTTATTTTTATAAGCAGAAAAAGCTTCAATATCTTCTGCAGTAAACACATTATGATTAAAATCTATAGAACGGATAAAACGGTCAAATATTTTGACCGATAACTTATCGTCTAAATCAATTGGTTTATAGTGAGCACGCAAAAATTGCGAAGTCACTCTTTTAGCTGACGCAACGTGTTGCGACTCTTGTGTCAGTTTGGGTAAGTCTTTCACACCCAGACTGCTCTCTAATGCAATAGAGCCATAACTCATCACCAATAATGCTGATGCCACAGATATACGAATTGATTTAATCATTTATTTACCTTTTAGAACGAGCCAACCTTAGGTTTTCCAACTGAACTTTAACCACCATTCCTGTATCAAGTTGCACTTGGATACCATCTTTACTGACGTCAGTAATAGTCGCAGGCATCGGAGTTTTGCCAATTTTAACTGTAACAGCGGTTCCTGCTACGATGTGTACTTGCTCTAATCGTTCAGCGACCGGCTGTTTAACTTTTATTTGTTCTTTTTTAACAACTTTAGATGTAGGTTTAAATTTAGGTGCTTCCTTCTTTTTGTAAGCATTTTTTGTATCTGCACCCTTCACATCTGAACCAGCTGCTTTTTGTTCTTTACGCTTTTCAGCTACTTTTGCTTTACTCTCATCAAGTTGCTTTTTAGCGTGCTCTACGTGTTCATCTTCAATAGCAGCTACATCGTTGCCATCCAAGTCGATACGTTGCGTGCCCTTCTTGATGCTATGTAAATAACGCCAACTATTAGTGTAGTGTCTTAAAGACGAACGCAGCAACGTTTTACTGACTCTCTCTTCATTTTCTAAGCGTTCAGCTAAATCTTGAAAAATGCCTATCTTTAAAGGTTTAGCGTCACCTTTATTACTAAAACAAGCGGGAAATTGTTCAACTAAAAAGCCAATGACTTCTTTGCTGTTCGAAAATTTTTGTGGATTGTCCATTCAGTCTTCTAGTTAGTTAGTGTGTTAACGGGGTTCTTGGTGCTCATCATCCCAAGTTGCTAGAAGCTGGTCAACCCAGTCATACAAATCATCTTCATCTATATCGAGTAAATGTGCATCTTCTCGCCAATTTTCCCAAATATATTGGATCATATTCTCTAAAGACGTGGAATTGATGTCTTCGTGTGCTTTATCGTAGAGCATATGAAGAATAGTATTTAATCTATCTGTGGCTTCATTTGCCCTATCGTCCCAAAAATCCATGTCTTCGACAGTTGCAAGAACAACTTGAATATCTATTGTATGTTTCACTGTACACTTCTCCTGTCTTCAATTTCGTCCGTAGAAGACAACGTTGATTGCAATATATCCACAATTTGGCTTAGACCAAATTTATCGTCAAGATCAAAACGTGCTATATCAGGGCTATCTATGTCTAGTACCGCAATAATTTGATTATTTTGATTAATAGGTAGCACTATTTCTGAGTTAGACGAGGCATCACAGGCTATATGCCCAGGAAATTGATGTACGTCGTCAATTAATTGCATCGTATTTTGTGACACAGCGGTTCCACACACTCCTTTGCCAATTGGGATCCGAATACACGCAGGCTGTCCGTGAAATGGCCCTAAAACTAATTGTTCTTTTTTTATTATATAAAACCCAACCCAATTAACATTATCTAATGCCCAATAAAGTATCGCACTAATATTTGCCATATTAGCGATTAAGTCTTGTTCTCCAGCAACGATGGCCTTTACCTGTTGAGCCAATTGGGCATATTGTTGCTGTTTGTTTTTTACCATTAATATATAAACCTAATTAAATGTGTTTGTTTATGAACCGTCTCGCAGCGCAAAAATAACCAACACTTTTGCCTGTGTGGACATTTCACCGGGTTGATAACTTTCCGATTTTTGAAATTGTCGCGTTTGCATCGCCATCGGTGTTGCTTGAGCTGTTGAGATCTCAGATATGGATATAACATCGGCTAATTTCAAGTCCAAAACATTAGCCATGTTAGTTGCACGTTGTTTAGCATTTAACAAAGCCTGCTTTAATGCCACTTGATAATTTTCATCGGCTTGACTGACACTAAAACTAAATTGATTAATGTTACTTACCCCAAGTTTTAAGATTACGTCTATCGACTGCTCATATTGCGTTATACTTTTTAACGTTACCTTGACTTGTCTAGTTAAGATAAAGCCTTTTTGTACACGAGTTTTACCAACATATTCAATCCAAGGATTGAACTGAACTTGCAAAGACTGAACTGATTTTTTATTCACCCCAATATTAAGTAATGCTTGTATCACAGAATTAGTTTTCTCAACGATAGCCTTATTAAGTTCTGCAGCAACTCCACCCTTTTGTTCAATCGATAGACTAAAACTGAAACGATCTGGCACACTAAGAACATTTCCCACTCCAAAGACTTCAATTAATCGATATTGTTGGCCATTGAAATGCTCTTTAGCGCCAATACTGTCACTATTAACAAAACAGCTGATCATTAACGTGAACAAAAATAAAAACTTTTTACGCATACATAACCTCAACAAGTAGAAATTTTGAATAAATTGTATTTATTAAACATTTGTAATTATAAACAAACAATAAATCGACATTATCAAACGTCATTTAAGATGGCAGTTTAATAGCTAAGCTGCCTTAAGGGTATTAGTCAATAAGTTTCTGAGATAAGAAAGTGTATTCCAATGCCATTCGTTTTGCGCTTTCTTGTAAATTTGCTGAAGCAGAATGACCTCCATCAATATTTTCATAATATTCAAAATCATGACCATACTTTTCTAATAAATACGCCATTTTTCTGGCATGCCCGGGATGCACTCTGTCGTCTTTAGTCGAAGTAATAAACATAATTGAGGGGTAATCAGCTTCTGGATCAATATTATGTACTGGAGATATTTGTTCTAAAAACGTTCGTTCAGCGGTATTATCAGGATTTCCATATTCACCGACCCAAGAAGCTCCCGCTAATAGTTTGTGATATCGCAACATATCCAACAAAGGCACCTGGCAGATAACAGCGTTCCATAAGTCTGGTCTTTGAGTGTACATAACACCCATTAACAGACCACCATTAGAACCACCCATAATGCCTAAACGTTTAGGCGAGGTGATTTTTTTAGCAATAACAGCCTCACCAATGGCAATCATATCGTCAAAAATAACTTGTCGTTTAGTTTTTAGACCTGCTTGATGCCAATTGGGACCAAATTCGCCGCCACCACGAATGTTTGCCAACACATAAACACCGCCTTGTTCGAGCCAATTCTTTCCGATTAGCCCTGAATAACTAGGTTTTAATGAGACTTGAAAACCACCATAAGCATATTGTAATGTTGGGTTAGTACCGTCAAATTGTATGTTTTTTTGTCTAACAACAAAATAAGGTATTTTTTCACCATCTTTTGAACGTGCTTGAAATTGTTCAACTACAATATTTGATGCATCAAACCTGGCTGGAATGGATTTAATCGCAATGATATGCAGCTGACTTACGTCAACTTTAAATAAGGTATTAGGAGCAACAAAACTTTCTTGATTAATAAATATGATATCACTGTCGATATTGGCAGATGAAACAGACATCGACCCGTTTTCAGGCATCGCTAATTTAACCTGAGACCATCTATCATTAAAGTCGTATATGTATATGTTACTGACTACATTTTCTAACACGGTTAAAATTAGTTTGTTCTTAGTAATAGAGACACCGTCAATAGTGGCTCGTTCATCAGGATGGTAAACCAGTTGTAAATTTTTAATGTGCTGTGTATGCAACCAATGTTCGAGGTCAAAGGAAACCAAGTCGCCACTATTAAAAATGTATTCTGTACCTTGAGGTGCCCACTCTTGCTTAAGTGATAACACCAGTTGCCCCTTGAAGACGCCTTGCACTGCTACTTTTTTAGGTATCGGTAATTGAATACCTTTACGTCCGTCATCTGGGAGCCAAAAATATAAGGACTCAAAAAATGTTACAGCGCGAACCACCATGTTCAGATTGTTATCACCAAACTTAATGGAAAGTGGCCATACACCTATATCTGTTTTTTTACCTTCAAACATCGGTACTGCAGCTGTTAGTGCTTGACCTCTCTTTAATGACTTAACTATAAATGGATAACCACTTTCAGTCACGGAGCCTTCACCCCAATAAGTGGCAACATTAATATTATCAATATCTTTCCAACTCACGCCTGTTTTCGCATCTGGGATAAAAAAACCATTCTCAACAAAAGATTGGGTTGAATGGTCCCATTCGCGCATTTGAACTGAGTCTTTTCCGCCATCGGAAAGAGATACAAGGCACCGAGCGTCATTATGTTCTAAACCTGTTGAACCTTTAAATACCCAATTTTTTCCTTCTGAAACAGCAAGATTATCAATGCTAAGCAAGTCTTCCCATTCAGGTTGAGACTGGGTGTATTCATCCAAGGTCGTTCTTCGCAACATACCTCGGACTTGATTTTTGTCTTGCCAAAAATTATAAACAAAACCACCGCGATAAGTACCATAAGGAATTTTGTCTTTGGCATTGACAATTTCTAAGCCAGCTTCAAGGTACTTAGCATAACGCTTATCAGACATCAGTTTGTTGAGGGTCACTTTATTCCAAACATTGACCTTATCTAAAGCTTGCTTGCCATCTACTTCTTCCAACCATAAGGGGGCTATTAAGGTGTCTGTCATAGGTAAACTT
>CAZMDX010000009.1:0-3304 GCA_964564805.1 uncultured Pseudoalteromonas sp.
TCAGAAGTGGTTACCGATATGAAAGAAGCGGCCAACGCTTTACGATGGTGTGTGGGAGAAATGGAACGTCGCTACAAATTGATGTCTGCACTTGGGGTCAGAAATCTTAAAGGTTATAACACTAAAGTACTCAATGCTATTGAAGTGGGTGAGCCCATTCGTGACCCATTGTGGAAGTCTGAAGAGAGTATGGAAACGCAAGCTCCTATCTTAGAAAAATTACCAGCTATTGTAGTGGTGGTAGATGAATTCGCCGATATGATGATGATTGTTGGTAAAAAAGTAGAAGAGCTGATTGCGCGAATTGCACAAAAAGCCCGAGCTGCCGGCATTCACTTAGTATTGGCTACCCAAAGACCATCTGTTGATGTTATTACTGGTCTTATTAAAGCTAATATCCCGACCCGTATTGCTTTTCAGGTATCGTCTAAAATTGATTCTCGGACTATTCTTGACCAAGGAGGAGCTGAAGCTCTTTTAGGGGCAGGGGATATGTTGTATTTACCACCGGGAACAGGCGTGCCAACGCGTATTCATGGTGCATTTGTGGATGATCACGAAGTACACGCTGTGGTTGCAGATTGGAAAAAGCGTGGTGCCCCACAATACGTTGATGAGATTTTAAATGGCGATGCCAATACAGACATCCTATTACCAGGCGAAAAGTCTGAAGACGCTGATCAAGAATATGATGTGTTTTACGACGAAGCCGTCGCTTTTGTAACAGAAACTAGACGAGCGTCGGTATCAGGTGTGCAGCGAAAATTCAGAATTGGTTACAACCGTGCAGCAAGATTAGTGGAACAAATGGAACAAAGTGGCGTCGTAACCTCTCCCGGGCATAATGGCAACCGTGAAGTGTTAGCCGCTGCTGCTCCTAAAGATTAACCCTAAGAGAAATCATCATAAATGAACAAGCTACTACAATTTAAACCACTACTTTTATTCATCACGGTGTTATTCAATAGTACATTTGTCCTATGTACAGGCACGGACGCTAAACAACAGCTAAAAGTAAAATTGTCTTTACTTGCAACTTATCAAGCTAATTTTACGCAAACAGTCGTCGACATTGAGAATACATTATTACAAGAGGCTTCGGGCCGAATAATGTTACGACAACCCAACAATTTATATTGGGAGTTGTTTGAGCCAAACGAAAGTATATTGTTAGCTGATGGCACAAATATCTGGAACATCGACCCCTTTTTAGAACAAGTTGTGGTTTATGGAGCAAACGCTGCCCTTGAAAATAATCCTTTAATTTTGTTAACCAATCCGGATAGCAACAAATGGCAAGAATTCGATGTGAGTCAGTCAGGTAGTCAATTTGTCATTAAGCCACAAGAATTAAATGGTGGTATCGAGTCATTACGTTTAGTGTTTAACGGTGATACCTTAATTGAGATTGAAAGCCAAGATGGGCAACAACAAAAGAGTTTACTGTTGTTCTCTGAAATACAACAAAACCATTCGTTACCCGCTGATACCTTTATGTTTGTGATGCCTGAAGGTTATGAGCTGGACGACCAGCGATAACCATGACAGCAGAATTTGACTTTGCAGGTAACAACAGCTCGAATAACGATCCCAAAAACGGCTCGAATAACAAAATTGTTGCACAGTTCACACCTCTAGCGGCTCGCATGCGGCCAAAAGTGATTGAGCAGTACTTTGGTCAACAGCATATCGTTGGTCCTGGTAAACCACTAAGAGCAGCATTATTGCGCGGTCAATGTCATTCGATGATCCTGTGGGGACCACCAGGAACAGGCAAAACAACATTAGCAGAATTAGTGGCCACACATTGTGAAGCTCATATCGAGCGTTTGTCTGCTGTCAATAGTGGTGTTAAAGATATTCGTCAGGCCATAGACAACGCTAAATATAATGCGAGTCAGCATCATCAACGCACCATTTTGTTTGTAGACGAAGTACACCGCTTTAATAAAAGCCAACAAGATGCATTTTTACCCTTTATAGAAGATGGGACAGTGACGTTTATTGGAGCCACTACTGAAAATCCTTCTTTTGAACTCAACAATGCTTTGTTATCGAGGGCTAGAGTGTATGTACTTAAAAGCTTAAGCGCAGATGAACTCAGTCAAGTTATTACACAAGCGTTAACCGACAATGAACGTGGTTTAGGCCTTGATGATATCACTTTAGATCACCAAGCCAAATCTATGTTGATTGATATGGCATCAGGTGACGCGCGGCGTCTACTAAATTATTTAGAACTCAGCGCCGACTTTTTACCAACAGACTCTGTAGGTAAAATTCTCACTATCGACATGGTAAAACTAGCCGTAGGCGAAAAAGTTGCGCAGTATGATAAAAACGGTGATCAGTTTTACGACTTAATTTCAGCTTTTCATAAATCGGTACGTGGTTCTGCGCCTGATGCTGCACTGTATTGGTTTGCACGTATGTTAGTGGCTGGCTGTGACGCTTTATATATCGCCAGAAGATTGTTAGCTATTGCCTCAGAAGATATCGGTAATGCTGACCCAAGAGCGATGCAGATATGTTTAAATGCATGGGATATATTTCAACGAGTTGGGCCTGCAGAAGGCGAAAGGGCCATTGCACAAGCCGTTTTGTATTGTGCCAGTGCTGCAAAAAGTAATGCTGTTTATTTGGCATTTAATGCAGCTATTCAACATGCAAAAGACACTCCTGATTCAGCGGTGCCAGAACACCTAAGAAATGCACCTACTAGCCTGATGAAAGATTTGGGTTATGGTAAAGAATACCGTTACGCCCATAATGAAAGTCATGCCTATGCAGCAGGTGAAAATTATTTTCCTGAAGCTTTACGAGATACTCAATATTATCAACCTAGTTCTCGCGGCTTAGAAAAAAAGCTGCAAGAAAAATTAAAGTTTTTAAAGGAGCTCGATTTGCATAGCACACAGCAAAGGTATATTTAGCTTGCATACAGCAACCATGTACATGTTTATCGCCCTTGGAGGTGCAACCGGAGCTTGTTTGCGTTATTTTCTTTCTCAACTGATGCTTCAATGGTTTGGCAAAGGCTTTCCTTTTGGTACACTCTTGGTCAATATTGTTGGTTCTTTTTTCCTAGGATTTTTATATTCATTACTGGAACATGGTCAATTAGAAGCGGCCCTATGGCGAACAACAATCGGAATTGGTTTTCTTGGTGCACTCACCACATTTTCCGCATTCTCAGTAGACACGTTATTGCTCTTTCAACAGGGCTTGTGGCTTAAAGCTGCACTTAACGTAACATTAAATATATTGTGCTGCCTATTTGCAGCATGGTTAGGCACTCAATTAG
>CAZMDX010000010.1:0-3906 GCA_964564805.1 uncultured Pseudoalteromonas sp.
CATGGCACCAGCCCATGAACCCACAAAATCTTTGACTTCAACATGCCCCTGCTTAAGAATTTTTAAGGCAGCAAATAGTTGCTTTTTGAACAACGCTTCTCGTCTGCCTTCATATGCCAAGGTCACCAATGAGTTGATCACTGAATGTTTGCCCATAAAATTGCCAAAGTTGCTCTCGTTACCCCACAGCGCCACAATAAAACGCTTTTGAACACCAAACTGTTGCTCTATTTGATCTAGTAACTCTTTATGTTGCACCATTAAATCGATAGCTTTTCTAACTTTCCAATCAGGCACACGAGTAGCGAGATATTTGTCTAGGGTCAGCTTTGTCTCAGGCTGATTTTTATCAGCTGTGACTGTTTTTTCACGATAACTAACACCACTAAACACATTTTCAAGAAAATCAGTGGTATAGCCCTTTTTAATGCTTTGTAACTTTATATCAGCTAAATATTGTTCAAAAGTGGGTTTTGCGTTCAAATTTTGGCTGACTAAAAACAACAAAACCGAAAAACTAAGAGTGATGCATTTCATAGATACTAGTCGGTGTCCTGTTGTTGAAGGTGAATTTTAAGTAAGTTTTCGGTGGGAGGCGGCAGCTGTAAGTAAAACCCCTTAATTTTGAGATCAGAACGCAACTTATCGATATGTACTCTGGCCATTTCACGATTTTTTTTAAGCGGCATAATCATCATAAACACTGGTTTGCCAAATGTTTTTAACAACGCTTCAGGAACCTTAGAAAAATCATCTCTACCAGGCACATACAAATAGGTTTCTGGCTTCTTACTACTTTTATAAACCGCACACAACATTATGTGTTTCCCTCAAGTAGTTCATTTGATAAATTTAAAGCTTCAATATTAGCCAATTCTTTAACAAAAAAAGCTCGACGCCAACTGCTTAATAAATCGGGTTGTAATCCCATGTCTCGTGTCTCATCTTGACTGAACCAGCACCATTTAAGTAATTGGTTAATTTGTTTTTTAGAACCAACAAGTTCAGGGGGTATTGCATACTTCTCTGCAATACTAATACATAATTTTTTAACACTAGCTGCAGTATTTTTATATTCTTCAACATCATTTAAACGTTTTACCTTTGGCGGGTAAGCTTCTTCGCTCACCGTTTGACAATCAGCTACGATAGCCAATAATGCATCACCATGGATCCGAACTTCGTGAGGGTTCACTCCCTGAATGGTGCGTAGTTCATTTTTGTTTGATGGTTGCAGCATAGCGATAGCGACTAAATTTTCTTCCCGGACCACAAAATTCAGTGCCATATCTCGCTGCCTTGCAGTTGCGGTTCGCCATGCAGCTAGTTGTTTTAATATTAATACGGATTTATTGGATAATTTCCAGTTATTTTTAATCGTTAAGTAGACCGAATCCAATGGGATGGGTGTTTGTTTCTTGGCTGATAAGTGAGCTATTTCAGCATACACCCATGGTAATTTATTTTGTTCTTCTACACGTGATTTAAGCTCTGGGTAAAGCTGAAACAAATATAACACGTCTTTTGCCGCATAGTCGCACTGTTCATCACGCAAAGGTCGTGCTAACCAATCAGTTCGCGACTCACCTTTATCAACAACGACATCAAGCATTACCTCCACTAACTTGGCATAACCTAAAGCGGGCCCCATACCAACAATGCTAGCAGCAAACTGGCTATCAAATATGGGACTTGGCATAACTTTAAAGGCATGCCAAAACGTTTCTAAATCTTCAGAACAAGAGTGCAATACTTTGACTACATTTGGGTTAGTTAACAACTCAGTCAAACTGGAAAAATCATCGATTGCTAAGGGATCAACCAATACAAGTTGTTTGCCATCATAAATCTGAATAAGCCCTAATTGAGGATATAATGTGCGTGTTCGAACAAACTCGGTATCTACCGCTATAGCTTCTACCTGACTGGCTTGCTGACAAAAATCTGCGAGTGCTTGATTACTGGTTATAAAGTTGTATTGCATGAATTTCCAAATTAGTGGTCACAAGACCCATAAAAAAACCGGCTAACGCCGGCTTTATATATAAACACAAAGCGATAGGCTATTTATCTCTTAATTCTCTACGTAGTATCTTACCAACATTACTTTTAGGAAGCTCGTCTGTAAACTCAACTTTTTTCGGTACCTTGTAACCCGTAAGGTATTTTCGACAATGTGCAATCAAGTCTTGTTCAGACAAACCTAGATTTTTACGCACAACTACCAGTTTCACAATCTCACCAGAAACTTCATGTGGCACACCTATAGCGGCAGCTTCTAGAACATCTTCATGCATAGCAGCTATTTCTTCAATCTCATTCGGAAACACATTAAAACCGGAAACTAAAATCATGTCTTTCTTGCGGTCAACAATATAAAAGTAACCATCTTCGTCACATGTTGCTATATCACCTGTAGCTAACCAGCCGTCTACTATCATTTCGTTAGTGGCATCTGGGCGATTAAGATAACCTTTCATTACCTGGGGGCCTTTAACCAGCATCTCACCAGATTCTCCCATAAGCACTTCGTTACCTGAATCGTCTACCAATTTTATGTCAGTCGAAGGGACTGGCATACCGATAGAACCTTTATATGCTTTAAGTTGTGGTGGGTTAATAGTTACTGTTGGGCAACATTCGGTTAATCCATAACCTTCTAGCAACACATTTCCCGTTGCCTTTTGCCAACGTTCAGCAACAGATCGCTGCACTGCAGCACCACCGCCTAAAGCAAATTTTAGTCGACTAAAGTCTAAATCTGCAAAACCAGGGGTGTTAAGCAATCCATTAAATAACGTATTAACACCGGTAATAACAGTGAATGGATATTTGGCCATTTCTGCTACAAATCCTGGCATGTTTCGAGGATCCGTGATCAACAAATTAGGACAACCAAATTTGACAAACGTCAGGCAATTACCCTGCAATGCGAATATGTGGTACAAGGGTAAAGCAGTGATCACTAAGTCTTTCCCCGGCTCAACTCCGCTTTCTAGAATGTTCGACGTTTGCTCTAAATTTGCTACGATATTTCTGTGGGTGAGCATAGCGCCTTTAGACAGCCCTGTAGTGCCCCCTGTATATTGCAAGAAAGCCAAATCTTCGCCAGTTACTTCAGGGCGATGATAATTAAGACCATTGCCTTGCTTAAGCGCTTTTGAAAAACTGATTGCATTAGGTAAATCATAAGCAGGAATTATTTTTTTAACGTACTTGATCATCAGGTTGGTAACGGTTTTTTTCAGTGGCGATAACATGTCACCAACAGACGTTAATAATACGGTTTCTATAGCAGTATTTTTAATGACTTCGCTTAAAGTACAAGCAAAGTTTTCAACAATAACGATGCCTTTAGCGTTTGAATCGACTAATTGATGCTGCAACTCTCTAGGTGTGTATAGGGGATTAACATTGACTACAGTCATCCCTGCGCGAAGTATACCAAATAGCGCCACTGGGTATTGAATGAGGTTAGGCATCATAATTCCCACCGCATCCCCTTTGTTAAATCCAATATTTTGTAAATACGCAGCAAAATCACGTGAAAGGCCATCCAACTGTGCAAAAGTAATACTTTTGCCCATGTTGATGTAACTCACATTAGACGAATACTTTTCGATAGACTGCTCAAAAATGTCTACTATGGATGAGTAACGATCAGGGTCGATCTCTGCAGGAACTTTTGGGTCATAATTCTTTAACCAGATTTTTTCCACTGTGCCTCCAGGCCGTTGTGTTTTTGCTTTCACCTCGTTAAAGATGAAAAACCAACTTATTATTATTTTAATAGAATATCAAACTGAATTTTATTCTACCTAAACCTTTAACAAAAATAAATCAACTAATGATTAACAACTAAGACCAGTTGATATTTAACCTAAAAAATCAACAATTTTTGTAGCC
>CAZMDX010000011.1:0-4182 GCA_964564805.1 uncultured Pseudoalteromonas sp.
ATCGCAGCTCGTCCTTACCGTATAAAAAATTGATTCAATACTGCTTATGGCAATGGTGTCTAAATATAATTGCTCTTATATCTTCATAACTTTAAATTTTAGTTACGGTGAATAAAACGGCCGATTTACCGCAGAGTTTAATATCTAAAAGCCTGTTTTTTTATAACACCAAAAGATAAATATTAAGATGCATTAACTGTAAATGAATAAATATGCTATTATATTTTACGTAAATATTTTGCATAAATTATTTAAGTTAATAAATCACTGAATTATTTGTGAAATAGATAAATGCTTAGGCGTGTAAATTGATGACCTAAACTGTTAGTCGGTCCTTAGCATTCAATAAATCACCCATATACGTTAAGTATTAGAATGCTGTAAAGATAATATACGACTAGAAAAACGCTAGCCAATAATGATTATGTTGAGTCAATAACTTCATATAACTGGACTAGATTAAAATCTGGCAATAAAACAGAGGCATTCGATAACGAGGAAATTAAAAAAACGTAATAGGGCCATAAATTTCAAGCATTGCTACAGAGAATTAAATGACAATTAAAAAGAAATCTTTTTTGAACCAATCGACATCCGCAATTATAATACTCAATATTACTTCAGTTTCCATCTTCTTATTTCAAACCGGCCCTGTTCTCACCTCTGTTATTATTGCATTACTGACAATTACAGCATCCTTTGCCGTTGCACGTTTTGTCTATATTGAAAACAGTGTCTTAATTGAAAATATAGGTCAGGCCAAAGAGACGTTTTTAGAACAACAGCGACAATCTGATGAGAAATTTGAAACGTTTACTGAACTTTGCCAAGCTATTCTCCCACTTTGGCAAGGTCAAATTGATGACGTGATAATTCAGTCTACAGATGCGATTAATGATTTGGCGATGCGATTTTCTGAAATAGTTAAGTCTTTGACCGATACGCTACAAAATGTTGGAAAACAGGGTTCTGATAGCTCTGATGAGGTCATTACTGATGTTATTAATCAAAGCGAGCTAGAACTTAATTCACTTAATAATAATTTTAAATTGATCTTATCATCAAAAATTGAACTTTTAGGTGAAGTCACACAACTTCAAAGTTTTACCGACGAATTACAAACGATGGCAATAGATGTTCAGGGGATTGCTAATCAGACTAACTTATTAGCATTAAATGCGGCTATAGAGGCTGCTCGTGCTGGCGAAAGTGGCCGCGGGTTTTCTGTGGTTGCATCAGAAGTTAGGTCATTGTCACAACGTTCTTCTGACACGGGACAAAAAATTATGGACAAGGTGGATGGTATCTGTCAGACGATAAATTCCACAGTCGATATTACTAAAGATCAACTTCAAGATGAACAAATTAAATCATCAGAATCACAACAGCTTATTCATGAGGTTATCTCAAGATTAGGGATAATCATTAATCAATTTACAGATTCGACATTGCTATTAAAAAACCATAGTAAACATATTAATAGTGAAATTAATGATGTTTTAGTCTCTTTGCAATACCAAGATAGGATGGCCCAAATTCTAGGACATACCAAAGACGAAATTGGCAGATTTTCTGTTTTGTTATCAAATCCAAATGAAATACAAAATACTGATAAAGCTAGTTGGTTAGAACAGATGCATAAGGGCTATACGACCAGTGAACAAAAAAAATTGCATGAAGGTGGCACAGTCGTAAATACTGTTAAAGCGGAAAGTGATGAAGATTCAATTGACTTTTTCTAGTGATTTTTCAGGGGCTGAAATTGTACATGACGGCTATTCTAAAGTAATCGTTATTTATGAATAAAATTAAAGTATTACTAGTTGATGACTCTGCGGTGGTCAGACAAATATTGACACAAATAGTCAATGCACATCCTAAAATGGAAGTGTGTGCAGCAGCACAAGATCCTATTTTTGCCATGCGTCAAATGCAGAATCAATGGCCTGATGTAATTATTCTTGATGTGGAAATGCCAAGAATGGATGGTATCACTTTCCTGCGGAAAATCATGACAGAGCGCCCAACTCCAGTAGTGATGTGTTCAACCTTAACTGAAAAAGGAGCTAACACTACTCTTGAGGCATTATCTCTAGGGGCAATTGAAATTGTCACAAAACCTAAACTGGGTGTAAAAGGTTTTCTAAGCGAATCTGCAGATCAAATAACCCATGCCGTATTGGCTGCAGCACAAGCTAAAGTTGGAAAACGTCGAACGGTTGCAATACCACCAGGAGTATCAAAAAAGTTTACTGTGGATACGATATTAAACGCATCTAATACGGGGAAGTTTAATAAGGGGGCTATGTTAAGAACAACAGAGCGCATCATTGCTATCGGTTCTTCAACGGGCGGGACGAAAGCGCTTGAAGTCATATTATCGCGACTTCCTCGAGTATCACCAGGGATAGTTATTGTACAGCATATGCCAATTGATTTTACCGGTACTTTTGCTGCTCGTCTCAATAATGTCTGTGAAATGGAGGTTGTAGAAGCTAAGGGTAATGAAACTATATTACCTGGTCATGTTTACATTGCTCCTGGTGATAAACACCTTTTAGTTAATCGCAGTGGCTCTTTGTATAAAACACAGCTTAAAGATGGCCCATTGGTATCTAGACATAAACCCTCGGTTGATGTTTTGTTTAGGTCTATTGCTAATTTCGTTGGGAAAAACGCAATGGGTATTATACTTACCGGAATGGGTGACGATGGTGCACGAGGTTTGAAAGAAATGAGAGATGTTGGCAGTGTTACTTTGGGCGAATGTGAAGAAAGCTGCATTGTTTATGGTATGCCCAAAGAGGCGATGAAAAGGGGAGCAGTCGGAAAGGAACTCAGCTTAGAAGAATTCCCAAGGGCGATTTCAGAATTTTATCGATCAGGCCTGTAATTATTAAAATTTGCAAAAACGTATATGTAAGTATTTACAGCTACATATTAGATATTTATTGATTTAAGAGGACAAAAATATGGCGACAATTTTAGTTGTTGACGACTCTGCTTCATTGAGACAAGTAGTGGCAATATCTTTGCAGGGTAAAGGATATAAAGTTATCCAAGCTGTTGATGGAAAAGATGCATTGGCCAAGTGTGATGGCACTAAAATTAATTTAGTAGTGAGTGATGTCAATATGCCGGTTATGGACGGTCTGACGTTTGTTACCGAAATGAAAAAGTTACCACTATACAAATTCACACCTGTGATTATGCTAACTACAGAAGCTGGTAATGATATGAAAGACCGAGGTAGAGCATCGGGTGTCAAAGCATGGGTTGTCAAACCTTTTAAACCTGAGCAAATGTTGACGGCTGTTGCTAAGTTGATCCTTCCATAAATTCAGTAAATGAGGGCCAGAATATGAGTGAAAACACTTTGAAACTTGCAGTATTAAAACCTGAAAGTATGACGATTTATGAAGCGACTGAGTTGCACACATCGTTTTTAGCGACTCTAGCAGATTATGAACAAATAGAAGTCGATTTGTCTAACGTTGTAGAAATAGACAGTGCAGGTTTACAGCTAATGGTAGCGTTTAAAAATGACGCAAATAGACAAAAAAAATCGATGTCGTTTACCTCACATAGCCGCGAGGTTATTGAGCTTTTCGACATGTTTAATATGACGCGTTTTTTTGGCGATCAAGTTGTTTTATAGAAACAAAATAATTGTTTTGATAGTAGTTTATTTCGGTATTGCTTTGCAATGTCTTACAAGTAACAACCAGTATGGGAGATTAATATGAGTGATGATCTGGAGTCTGCTAAGCAGGGTTTTTTGGTTGAGGTAGATGAGTTATTAAGCGATATGGAAGACGCTTTGTTGCACCTTGAAACCAGTCCTGATGATATGGAGGCGATCAACGCAGTATTCAGAGCCGCACATACTATTAAAGGCACATCTGGTATTTTTGGCTTTGAAGATATAGTTAACTTTACACATGTTGCAGAAAGTTTACTTGATAAAATACGCGACAGTGAAATCTCAATTGATAAAGCAATTATTGAAGTTTTACTTAAGTCTGGCGACCATATGTCAGCGCTTGTAAATGCAGTGATTGAAAATGAGAATCATATTTCTAGCGAATTATTAGAAATGAGTGCTGAGCTAATTTCTCAACTTAATACATTTATGCAACAAGCCACTACTGAAATGGTCGTGAGTGATAGAAACGAACACAG
>CAZMDX010000012.1:0-2626 GCA_964564805.1 uncultured Pseudoalteromonas sp.
AGCCTCTAATTTTATCTTCTTCTTCACCTCTAGCAGTTAACATAATGATAGGTATATCTCGAGCATATTCATGTTGCTTGAGTTTTTTCGCTAATTGCACGCCCGTGCCTCCTGGCAACATCCAGTCTAATAAAATCAAATCTGGAAAAGGCTCGACTATTTTTTCTAGGGCTATTTGATAATCTTCGGCCTCAACGGTTTCATAACCCGATTGTTCAAGCACAAATTTCAACATGTCACGGATGGGAGCTTCGTCTTCCACCAATAAAATACGTTTTGCCATTTTCAAATTCCTTGGTACATAAACTGCTAATTCGATTATTCAGATTTTGTGTGACATTTTTATTACGAACAGCATTTTAGTCCACATTTAATCTACGAAAAGGTTTTTTTGAGGGATCATAAGCTTTTATTGCTTTGATACAACGGTGCTTCAAAACACAATATTGCTCAGACATCTTGTTTAATTTTTTTATTCCGCATATTCTGTACAAGCTATTAACATTTAAGGAATTGTGGGTCTCGATGTCGAATGTTAAACAAGGTTTATCCAAAAAACTCCTTGCTAGAGTTCTGTCAGTTTATTTTGTGCTGACTTTAATTGTAACCGCAGGTCAAATTTTCACCGAATATCTAAACGCAAAAAGCCATATAGAAAGTGAACTTAAAACCCTAAAAAACACCTTTAGCACGAGTTTAACCCGTGCTATATGGGAGCTTAACACGCCTCAAGCAAAATCTATTGCGGTTGGTTTGATGGAATTGCCAATTGTTGAAGGTGTACAAATCCGAGATGAAAATAGTCACTACATCGCAGATTTAGGACGAACGTCAGCATTAGCCGGCGAGTCCATCACCAAAGGTGTAGTAAAAAATCACTCAGCCGGTACGTTTGGCTATAGTTTTCCACTGATTTTTGAATTTTCTGGCAGAACGTCGCTAGTGGGTGATGTCACTCTATACTCAAGTTCTTCAGTTATCTTTGGCAGAATAGAAGTCGGAATATTCTTCTTAATTGGTAATGCAATAATCAAAACTGCGTTTTTGGTATTTTTGTTTATGAGCGCATTTCGCAGCATGCTGACCAATCCCCTGAATGAACTATCCCAACAAATTACCGAGCTTAACTTGGATGATCCTGAATCTTCAAAGCTCGATTTGAATATAAAAGATGACAATGAATTAAAGCTACTGGAGACATCCTATAATAAATTAATTGATGAGATGATTGAGTTTCAAACTAAACTTGCAGGTACTCAAAGTGAGTTGCAACAGGCTAATCTGATGTTAGATGATCAGAATATTTCGTTAGAAGAAGAGGTGGCTAAAAAAACGGCCACACTCAGTAGGATCATGTTGGACTTAGAACAACAAAAAGATGAGCTGTTAATTAATCAACGCGAACTACGCCAAGAAAATGAAAACCGCCAATTTATTGAAGATGAATTGCGTAAACGAAATTCTGAATTAGCCACATCGATGGAAACCATTCAGATGGCTAAAGACCAATTAGTCGAATCAGAGAAGATGGCTTCATTAGGTGGGTTAGTTGCGGGTATTGCGCACGACGTGAATACTCCTCTGGGTGTCAGCGTAACAGCCACTAGTTTTTTGCAGGACAGACTTAAAAAACTTCAAAACGCCTATGATGAAAAAAAGTTAACAGGCAATACTATGACTTCGTTTTTTTCTGAAGCCGATCAAACCATCACCTTATTAACAAACAATCTAAACCGTGCCTCTGAACTTATTTCAAGTTTTAAACAAGTCGCAGTTGACCAAACAAGCGAAGCAGAAAGAGAAGTCAATGTCAGTGAGTACTTAACCGAAGTTGTGCAATCTTTGGCGCCTAATTTTAAGAAGACTCAGCATACTATCGATATACATTGCCCAGACAATTTATCAATTAACTGTGCACCTGGCGTGTTAGCACAAATTTTAACGAATATGATTATGAACTCACTGATACACGGCTTCGAGGGTAGAGCGAAGGGGGCCATCAAACTTGTAATTTCAGAACAAGAGCACAATCTTGTTATCGACTACTGTGACGATGGACGAGGTCTTGACGGCGAAACTCTGAAGCGACATTTCGACGCTTTTTTTACCACCCGAAGAGGTAAAGGCGGAAGCGGCTTAGGCACACATATTATGTATAATCTAGTAACCCAAACTCTAGGTGGCAAAATAGAAGCATTCAGCGAACTAGATCATGGCTTGCAATACATTATTTCAATCCCTGTTTAAGCAAATAATTTGTGAAGAATATTCTCTGATCTTTCCACATATTCTGAGCTTTACGCATGGTAGATTAACTTAATTCCTGATAGTCTCAACGCCCATTTTCAATAGCGTGACTCTGCGCAGATGGCTTGTATGTTTTTTGCAATCAAAGCGCCAACAGCGCTATATATTAAAAAATATTGTTAATTCGAAAGATACACAGCCCAAAACTATTAACGGATTACTTTTATGTGGTTTAAAAACCTTAAGCTTTACGCAATTACCCAAGACATGGATTTCAAAGAACAAGACTTTGAAGACAAACTAGCCGAATTCAAATTTCGCCCTTGTGGTAGCCAAGAATTAGCCACTATGGGTTGGGCTTCTCCCTTTAATCAAGGCG
>CAZMDX010000013.1:0-5810 GCA_964564805.1 uncultured Pseudoalteromonas sp.
ACTTTAAAGTCAGGTGATGCAATTTATTAACACGATTGCATTAGATTTTGAATCGCTCTAGACTTAATTAATAATTAGTCTAAAAAGAATCTAAAATGGAATTAACACTTCTTATATGCACCCATAAAAGGCCTGTTTCCCTCAAAGAAACATTAGAGGGTCTAATTGGACAGTTGCCCGAATCGTTCAAATGGGAAATAATCATAGTTGATAATGCGAATGACATCAGCACCCAACAAGTAGTAAAAAGCTTTAGTGATCAATTACCTATTTCGTTAATTGTAGAAGAAAAGACAGGGCAAAATTCTGCTAGAAACGCAGCTATTCCAAGTTTGAAGGGTGCACTAATTGTATTTACTGATGATGACATTACTCCTCAAAAAAATTGGCTTATGTCGTTATATACCGCATCCAAAGAAAGCCCAGAGGTAACAGTATTTGGAGGGATAATCACGCCTGTATGGAAAGCATCGCAACCACCATGGCAAGCCTCAGCATGGTTTTCCTCGTTCGTGTATGCAGACCAAAACTTAGGAAATGAAAAAGTTCCTTACGAAGATGGCTGCTTTCCATCTAGCCCGAATATGGCATTTAAGCGTTGTGTTTTTGATGAAGGTATAAGATTCAATGAAAAAATAGGGCCCATTGGGAGTAAAAGGATCAGTGGAAGTGAAACTGAATTTTTAAGTCGAGTGCTAGCTAATCATCAGGGCTTATACATTCCTGAATCTGAGGTATTTCATAGAATTACAAATAATATGTTGCAACGCAGGTATTTAAGAAAACGTTGTTACGCAATGGGCTTAGGTATGGCAGTTTGGGCGCCATCACCTGCATCCGAGAAAGATATTCCTAAAGTTTTTGGCGTAGCAAGATATCGTATAGGTCGAATAATTAAATCAAGCATTAGGGTGATTTATCAACAAATTAAGTTAAACAAACAAAAAGCTATTGAAGCAGAATGCCAAGCGGCACTAGACATTGGTTTTTGTGTGGGAATTTGGACTAATCTGAAAGACACTTTAAAGATGGCTAATTAATATTCTGGTGTCAAAACCAAAACCTAATAAAGTAAATTGTGCATAAAACTGCGCATTGAATATGTTACAGCAAAGTGATGCGCCAAACTCTGTAGGAAAAATTTTGAAAAAAACACGATTAACTGAATTAGATGGTTTAAGAGGATTAGCGGCCTTAGCTGTAGTTTTTTATCATTACACATATCGTTACGATAAAATTTATGGGCATTCTTTTGAAGTTCCAGAGTGGTTTAATTATGGAAAGTTTGGTGTGCAAATATTTTTTATGATTAGTGGATTTGTAATATATTGGACTATCTCTAGGTCAGAAAAACCATTAGATTTCATTTGGTCTAGATTTAGCCGTTTGTACCCTATTTATTGGGCCTCTTTAATAATTACCTTTGCTACGTTATTCATTTTTACGCTTCCTGGTCGTGAACAATATTTTAATACTTTTTTGGCAAATTTCATGATGATTCATGAATATTTTGGATATCAGCATATAGATGGCTCTTATTGGACACTTACCCTCGAATTAGCATTTTACTTCTGGGTGCTTACTATTTTCTGTTTTGGACAGATAAAAAATATTGAGAAAATACTATTATTCTGGACGATTACTGCGGCATTTTTGACTTTTTATTTTTATAATTTAAACATTACACCTCAAACACAATCATTTTTTATTCTAAAATATGTGAATTTCTTTGCGGCTGGAGTGTGTTTTTATAAATATAAAGAAAAGTCTGAATCTATATGGACACATTTTTTAATATCTTCGGCAATTCTTTCAGTTTATTTAAGTTACCCAATCAACTCTTTTATTCTGCTATTATTATTTTTTCTGGCTTTTAGTTTGATTATTAAAAATAAGTTAAGATTTTTAGGTCATCGGTCACTGGTTTATCTTGGTACAATTTCTTATTCTTTATACTTGTTACATCAAAATATTGGCTATGTAATTATAAACGCATTTTACGCACAACACTTGAACCCAATACTGGCCATATTTGTATCATTAATTGTGACGATATTATTGGCTCATTTACTTTTAATTACAGTTGAACGGCCTAGTCTAAACTTCCTGAGGTTTTTTTATAAAAACAATAAAAGAATGCAGTTGATTGGAAAAAAACTGATATTCATATCCAATCGTTAGTTTAGAATATTGATGATTAACATCACCTCAAATTTATATTTTTAGTGAAATATACCCGTTATTCGTTTTAATTTATATGTTATAAAAGCCACTTAGCACTAGTCCATCTAAGGTTAGCTATTCTTTGCACAATGAAGGGCTAGAGTATAGGTTCAAGAATGAAAGCCAGCTAAGTTTGTGACGCATTAACCATGGCGATATGGCAACGACAACCAACAGCAGGATTGATTGTGCATTCAGAACAAGAGCAACATTATGCCAGTAGAGCTTATCGACACCTTATAAGGTACATGGCTTTGCAGGTAGCAGAAATCCTCTTCGGGTGTCTAAAAAAAGAATGGGTACATTGGCGCAATTACCCAACATGATTTAGCGCCCAACAAGATATCTTGAGTTACATGACCATGTGGTACAACAGCCATAGACTTCGTTCGTACTTGAATTACCAAAGTCCTAATAACTTTGAACAAAAGAACGATGAATTACCAAAAGTAGTTTAACTTGTGTGGTTGGGACTATTAAACCACGTCAAACCCATTAATTGCAGATAGCTTTGCGAATCCCAAACAATTAAGATGTTTATCTTGAAATCTTTTCATTAAATCTTCGGAAATTATAGTTTTGAGTAGTATAAAAAAAATGCTTACAGGAAGTTTTTTACTAAGCTTTGAAGCTATCTTACGTAAATTGGTTGGGTTAGTTAGCACATTAATTCTTGCAAGACTCCTTGTTCCCGAAGACTTTGGGCTAATAGCCATCGCTTTTTTGGTTATGGGGTTTATTGACGCCATGAAGCAATTTGGAGGCGGTGCATACCTTCTCAAAGCCGAATCGATTAACAAGGATATGATTAACACCAATTGGACAATCAATCTAACAACCAACATTTTTATGGCAACACTACTCATTGTTGCCACACCTCATATATCTGAGTATTACGATGACATACGACTAGTTAACGTACTATATGCCTTTGCAGGCATATGGATAATGCGGTCTTTTAGTAATCCTGGATTAATCATACTTAGAAGAGACCAAAACTATCTACCTCTAATAAAGTTATCAGTCATCACAAAACTCTTAGCCGTTGCGATGGTTATTGTGAGTGCTTTGATATTAAAAAGTTATTGGGCTCTGGTTATAGGACAGTTTGTCACCTATTTTTCAATGGCTTTAGGTAGTTACTTTCTACACCGTCATCGACCAAGATTATGCTTAGCTGGTTTTAAAGAACAATGGGAGTTTTCTAGCTGGTGGATATTGCAATCCATTGTTGGTTTCTGTAAGGGTCAGTTGGATACGTTTTTGGTTAGTGCTATTTATAGCCAGGGAATTTTAGGCGCATATCATACAATAAAATATTTTTCTTCCATGCCAACTACCTTTTTAATGCAACCTCTTACTGATCCTTTACTCGTGCAATTAAGGCAATTGAAAAGTAATTCTGTATATTTTAACCAACAATTAAATGTGGCGTTGATTGTTGCTTTAATTATTGCAACACCTATTTCAATTTTCTTTGTGCTAGAACACAAGCTTATTGTTGCAGTTTTACTTGGTAACAATTGGTTAGAGTATTCTGAGTTATTTGCTGTTTTTAGTTTTACTATTATTATCTACGTTTTCCAAAAACAAACATCAGAGGTATTGGTTATTTTTGGACACAGTAAAAACATCTTTTATTTCCAGTTAACATCAATGTTACTCATTTATGGCACACTTTTAAACTTAGATTCTGCAGATTTCATAGACTTTGCCACAACCAAAGTATTGATGGAGGCTATTGTTGTGTTGGGACTAACTGCTTACGTAATGTTTAGATACTCAACATTAGTCAGTGTTAGTTATTTATGTGTGGGCATCATGCCTATTGGAATATCGATAGCTCTAAGTCTTTTTCTTACCCGCGAAGTTGATATCGACAATATGGTATTTTTACGCTTAGCTATCAAAGCAATAACGTTTTTTAGTGTTTATTTTAGTTGTATGTTTTTATTTTCTTTCATGCTGAAATCAGCAACCCCAGAATGGCGCTATATATGGCGATTAAATAATAAAGTCAGAATATTTGCTTTTGCTAAATTCAGTAAATTAATATCATAGGTTTAACTAAATATGTTTATTTTTATAACATCTATCCGACATCCTAATAATGCAAAAAACTATAGTGTTATCTTAGATTTATTGAAACTGACAATAAGCTCTGTATGTGCCCAAAATACTAATTTTGCATTTAAATTTTTAATTGTTTGTAATGAAAGACCAAATATCAACGTCGATGAATCAATAGTTGAATTTTTGGAAGTGGATTTTCCGCAACCAGGCGATGGAAAAAGCATTGAACTTGCCTTTGAAAGTGTATTGAAAGATAAAGGTAGTAAACTCGCTGCAGGTCTAGCGTGGATAAATCAATACAGCCCTTCGAAGGTGTTTATTATTGATGCCGATGATTGGGTTAACAACAATATCGTTGAATATGTATCGATAAATAACGATACCCATTTTTGGCATGTCGATACAGGATATTTGATTAATCTGGCATCTAAGAAAAGCACTCAAAAACACGGTCTCTGCCGATACTGTGGCAGTACATATATTTATGACTATAAACAGTTATTAGATATTATTGAGTACAAAGGTACATTAGATAAGGTCGTCACCCAATCTGAAGTTATTGATAATATTAATGATTTTGGGATGAATTATATATTAGGTGATCATAGACGCCAACTTGGGCATTTTAACAAGATAAACAAAAAAATAGTCCCTCTTCCTTTTAAAGCAATTTGCTGGGTGTTGGATACAGGCGAAAATCACTCAGGTAAAACCGGTGGTGATGAGGGTGTTCCCATGACACAATCGCTGCTGCAACAGTTTGGCGTTTCTAAATTGACGATCCCTAGACGCCCATCAACGATTAATGAGGTGTATAAAGCTAGTGTGGCCAAATTAATATCATATATGGGTTGGCTAATTACGGATAAAACTGCTGATAAGGTATAACGCTGCTGTTAGCAAAAATTTAACTGAAAACATTATTACGTTATTTTGTATTTTAAGAACCCAACAATCATTTTAATCTTAATACGTCATATTTAAGCGAGAAAACGGTGAATCAACCTGAACTATCCATTATTGTACCGATTTATAATGTCGAGGATTATCTCGAAGAATGCTTAGGTTCTATTTATGCACTAAGCGGCATCAAATACGAAGTTATTTTAGTAAATGATGGCTCGCCTGATGATAGTGCTAAAATTATTGAACGCTTCAAAAAAGAATACCCCGACTGTACTATTGTTGTTAATAGAAAAAATGGCGGTTTATCTGCAGCAAGAAACTCAGGTCTAAGCGTAGCCAAGGGGCAGTATGTTACGTTCATTGATAGTGATGATTATATTAACAGCTCAGGTCTATTAGAACTGTACCGGCATGCCGTAGAAGATGAGCTTGATATTGCATTCGCACAAAGCGTAACCTTTTGGGGTGACAGTCCATCACAAGTTCAATCATTAACTATTCCTAGTGAAGTAATCAGTATTGGCGTAACCACCGGTCTTGACCTATTAGAAGCTTGTTTTAGAGCTCGTTACAAGAGAGTCAATTGTTGGAATAAAATTTATAAGCGT
>CAZMDX010000014.1:0-1524 GCA_964564805.1 uncultured Pseudoalteromonas sp.
CGAGCGAATGAGTGTGATTGGCAGCAAGGAAGACCTCATAAAATCGACAGGCTCAGTCACGTTGATTGATGAATTGGAACTAGAAAAGTTTGAATATGATGACATCGGCAGAATTTTAGCTACTGTTCCTGGCGTCAACATCCGTCAAGAGGACGGTTATGGGTTACGTCCTAATATCGGCTTTCGCGGCGTGACACCTGAGCGCAGTAAAAAAATAAATATCATGGAAGACGGCGTGCTAATTGGCCCTGCCCCTTATTCTGCATCCGCTGCGTACTATTTCCCTAATACTACCCGTATGACGGCAATAGAAGTTACCAAAGGCCCCGCAACCATTAAGTACGGCCCCAATACGGTGGCTGGAACGTTAAACCTCATCTCTAGGCAAGTACCAAATGGTCAAGAAGGTGCGCTGGATGTAGGTTTTGGTACTGACAACTATGGCAAACTTCACGCTTATTATGGCGATACTGTTGGCGACTTTGGTTTCTTGGTTGAAGGTTTGCATTTTAAAGCTGATGGTTTTAAAGCCTTAGATGGTGGCGGTGACACGGGTTTCGATAAGTCAGATTTGATGGCGAAGTTTAATTATCGCCTCAATGGTGATGACTATTCTCAGTTGTTTGAATTAAAACTTTCTTACGGAGAAGAAACATCGGATGAAACTTATCTTGGCTTAACTGATGCTGATTTTGCTGAGAATCCTTATCGACGGTATGTATCTAGTCAATTAGATCAAATGAACTGGGAGCATCAACAAGTTCAGTTAACCCATCATATTGAGTTTTCTAATTTTAATGCCACCACGCGGATTTATCGCAATGACTTTGAACGTGATTGGTTTAAAGTAAACGAATTTATTAGTTCTCAAGGTGGCTTTGTACCCACGTTGCAGCAAATCTTACGCGACCCAACAAGTGAACAAAATCTTCCTTACTATCAAACCTTAACAGGTGCCAGAGATAGTACCTTAAGAGAAATTCTGGCACTGGGCACAAACGCTCGCGAGTATTATTCGCAAGGCATGCAAATAGACTTTGCTTGGGATTTAGGACTGTTTGGCCTTGAGCACCAGATTGAAGGTGGCATTCGTTTTCATGAAGACCAAATTGAGCGAAACCATATAGAAGACAATTTCTTTATGCGCTCAGGAAACTTGCAATCTACTGGCGAAGCAACAAAACCCACTTCAACCAATACTGAAAACACTGAAGCATTGTCTGTATATATTCAAGACACATTGCAATTTCAAAAGCTCAGTATAACGGTCGGTGTCAGAGGTGAATCGATTGATGGTTATTATCAAAACCGTGCACCGGGTCGAGAGCAGGATTTTATAAAAAAGACTAACAGGATCTGGCTACCCAGTGTTAGTGCGTATTACGAACTGTCTAAATTTTCAGGCATCTTTGGTGGTGTACACAGTGGTTTTGTACCCACCAGTCCTGCGCAAGAGGCAGAAATAGAAACTGAAAAAAGTGTTAACTATGAGCTAGGTTATCGATATGTTAATAGTGGTCAAAA
>CAZMDX010000015.1:0-1780 GCA_964564805.1 uncultured Pseudoalteromonas sp.
TTATCGATGAATTCAAGTGCTTGCTCTAACGACATCACAATTGGTGGAACCAAGCTTTGTGCTTCGTCTGTACCTGATGAACGAACGTTAGTTAACTGTTTACCTTTTAGGGCGTTAACGGTTAAGTCATTCTCACGCGCGTGAATACCAATAACCATACCTTCATATACTTCAAGACCATGACCGATAAATAAACGTCCACGACTTTGTAAGTTAAACAATGCGTTAGTTAGTGCTTTACCTGTTGCGTTAGCAATCAATACACCACTCTTACGTTGACCGATTACGCCGCCTTTATGTGGGCCGTAATGATCAAATGTGTGGTACATCAAACCAGAACCAGAGGTCATGGTCATAAAGTCAGTTTGGAAACCAATCAAGCCACGGCTAGGGATCATGAAGTCCATGCGTATACGGCCTTTACCATCTGGTGCCATATTGGTTAGTTCACCTTTACGCGTACCCAGCTGTTCCATGATAGAACCTTGATGTTGTTCTTCAACATCTATGGTCACTGATTCGTAAGGTTCGTGAGTCACCCCATCAACTTGCTTCAAAATAACTTCTGGACGTGAAACGGCTAGCTCGTATCCCTCACGACGCATGTTTTCAATCAATATGCCTAAGTGAAGTTCACCACGTCCTGATACGCGAAACTTATCCGGATCATTGGGCATTTCTTCAACTTTAAGAGCCACGTTATGGATTAACTCGTGTTGCAGACGCTCAAGAATATTTCGTGATGTAACAAATTTACCTTCCTTACCAGCAAAAGGAGAGTTGTTGACTTGAAACGTCATGGTCACGGTTGGTTCATCAACAGAAAGAGGCGGTAAAGCATCAATTGTATTTGGATCGCATATAGTATCGGAAATTTTAAGTTCGCCTACGCCGGTCACTGCAACAATGTCACCCGCATCAGCAGAATCTACTTCGTTACGTTGAAGGCCTAAATAACCCTGAACTTGGCCGATTTTACCATTACGTGTCTTTCCATCAGCACTAATGATTGTAACTTGTTGGTTAGGCTTTACTGAACCACGAGTAATACGACCTATTCCAATTACACCTACATAAGAGTTGTAATCAAGTTGAGACATTTGCATTTGAAATGGGCCATTAGCGTCAGCAGCAGGTGGCTTAACGTGTTTGATAATGGTTTCAAACAAAGGCGTCATGTTATCGCTAGTGACATCTAGATCGTTAGTTGCCCAACCATTTATAGCTGAAGCGTATACCACTTGGAAATCTAGTTGGTCGTCAGTTGCACCTAAGTTATCAAACAAATCAAATACCTGGTCCAATACCCAATCTGGACGTGCGCCTGGCTTATCAATTTTGTTGATAACAACGATTGGCTTTAAACCCTGAGCAAATGCTTTTTGTGTCACAAAACGTGTTTGTGGCATGGGGCCTTCTTGTGCATCAACCAATAACAATACTGAATCGGCCATAGACATAACACGCTCTACTTCACCACCGAAATCGGCGTGTCCAGGGGTGTCAACAATGTTGATACGGTATTCATTCCATTTAATTGCGGTGTTTTTCGCAAGAATGGTAATGCCCCGTTCTTTCTCGATATCGTTTGAGTCCATTACGCGTTCTTCCGCTTGGCCACGACTTTCTAAAGTGCCTGATTGTTGCAGAAGTTTGTCTACCAATGTTGTTTTACCATGGTCGACGTGCGCGATTATCGCGATATTGCGAATATTTATTACTGACATTACAGATTCTCATTGGGGCCTTAAGCAAGTGAATACTTAGTCGGCTCGTTGTG
>CAZMDX010000016.1:0-2041 GCA_964564805.1 uncultured Pseudoalteromonas sp.
ATTGGTTTGATGATTATAACTAGGTCTTGCTTGGCCTTTCACAATCAAAATATTTTTTTGATTGATATATTTGTCTATCAATTTTTCTGAGTTTTGTGCCGTTTCTACGAAAAACAAACGACTTGATTGTATTGTTTCTTTTCTAAGTCTTTCTTCTAGCCGTTTTTTTATACGATATTGTTCCTTATCTGGGTTTTTAGTGAAAGTGGCTAAAAAAGTCTGATAATGATCTTCAGTGATACTCAATTGTTTTTGATATAAATCGCCGTCAAACTCCAGTGCCCAATACAATTCTTTTTTTAATGCATTCGATTTTTGAATTAATTGTTCAGGTTCAAAACCTAGGGATCCCAGTTCAGTAACAGTAATATCAATAGAACGTTGGTAATTATAATAATTGCGTAGATCCGTTTCTTGGACAGGGACTCGCCATTTTATCTGTAATGCTAATCCTGAATTGTCTTGCTCAGAAAAATTCAGATAAGGAAGACTGAGTTCTCGCTCTGTTAGGACCAATTCAGATGTTGTTAGACCTATGCGGTTAATCCAAACGCCTAAAAATAAGATGGTGTTAGTTAAAATGAGGATCATCAAACCTAGTGTGAGATGGCGTTTCATATATATGTCTCCGCAGGTAAATGAAGGTTGCGAATTCGTTTGAACACAATAAGCGCAAGTAAAGCAGATAATCCCACTAAAAAGAAAAACACATATTTGGGCATCCAATCCCACCACCAATCAAAGAATTTAGTGTAGATAAACAATAATAAAAAAACGTTAGCAGTATTGGTCACATCACTTTTTTGTTGTTTAATACCTAACCAGATAAGTGCTGCAGATAGAGTAAACCCCAGTATTTGATATGCCCCTTCAATCATCTCATTTGGCAATGTGAGATAGCTAATTTGAGCCCAGTTCGCTAGGACTAATATGGGTAAAAATATAATCAGTAGTGCTGT
Source organism: uncultured Pseudoalteromonas sp. (assembly GCA_964564805.1). Classification (GTDB taxonomy): domain Bacteria; phylum Pseudomonadota; class Gammaproteobacteria; order Enterobacterales; family Alteromonadaceae; genus Paraglaciecola. The sequence goes on from CAZMDX010000016.1 coordinate 960, forward strand.
TATTCTGTAAGTGCTGTTAAACCCGTTAAATTGTTTATGCTTACCAAAATATCCAATAACAAACAGTAAAATACCGGGTATAAAAAAGTTTTCTGGCCTCTCACCAAAGTTTAGCCAGTATATGCCACTCCAAGTTCCTAGTTGCATGGCTATAAAACTGCATATACAGCCTATGGCGAATATCAGCATTAACCGTGTATTACATATATAAGCCAAAAGAAATGCAAAAGCAGAAAATGTGACAAAGGCATTGGGAGAAGGTGTGATATTAAAAATTTGCCCGAGCATAGAAATATTAAGCACAAAACTAGCGAAACATACCAGTGCGGACATTTTTGAAAAATATGCATGCTTTTCTTTATCTGCCAGCTTTAAGGTCAGAATAAAAAGCAAGATAGGCGAAATCACTAAAACACTGGTTTGAGTGATGGTGGTTAGATGTCCCCAAAATTGATAAAAAAGAAAGAACAAGCTACTTGCCATTGCTAAGGCACCGGCCAATGAGGCGATCTTCATACCTAACGACAATTGTTTAGATTGAAGATTGATATCAATGTCGAAAGTACTGGATAAGTCAGTTGTGAGCTTCAAATGATGGGAAGCGATCATGTCTGTTTGTTGAGGAGTTAATGATAGGATATCTTGTTGTTCTAGTTCAGCTAGTTCGCGTTTGAAGGCGTGAATTTGTGTAACGCGTTCTTGGGCTTCGCTTTGTGATATTGCAGTTACATCCATGTATCATCCAACCTCGCTTGAATTGTTAGGATGTAAGACAAAAAACACCTAGAGAATATTTTTTTGTCTTACATAGCTATCTAAGTTTCTGATGCTGTGATGTCTTCTTTGGAACTTTTTATGTGATTAACTAGACGCGATGCCATGCGGAATAACCATATAAATCCTGCTTTAAGGTCTTCTAAAACCATATATAAACAAGGTACCAGTATTAAAGTCACTAGCGTGGCGTAAAGCACTGCAAAGCCAAGCCCCACCGCCATAGGTACAACAATTTTCGCCTGAGTACTGGTTTCAAACATGATAGGCAAAACACCCACAAAGGTAGTAATTGAAGTCAAAGTGAT
>CAZMDX010000017.1:0-2534 GCA_964564805.1 uncultured Pseudoalteromonas sp.
GCCTTCCAGTTATGTATCCATTTAGGAATATCAGTCGCTGGCATGGGACGAGCAATCCCATAGCCCTGTGCTAATTCACAACCCATCTGCAATAGTGCGGTTCCGTGTGCTATAGATTCTACCCCTTCAGCTATCACGTCGTGCTTGAACGACTTCGCGAGTCCTATTATGCCTTCAACTATCGCACAGTCCTCAGTATCTTCAAGCATGTCACGCACGAAGCTCTGATCGATTTTAATCAAGTTCGCCGGAAGGCGTCTGAGATAAGTTAATGACGAGTACCCGGTTCCAAAGTCATCTAAAGCAAAGCGTACACCAAGTTTATTACATGCACTCATTGTGGCAAATACTTTATCGATATCATTCAAGGCACTGGTCTCTAATATTTCTAATTCTAAACAATACGGGTTCACTTCAGGATGGAATGATAATAATGATGTTAAGCGAGCTGTAAAGTTATCCTGCTGTAATTGATAGGCACTGATATTGACACTGATAGGTAAATTAATCCCTTCACTTTGCCACTGACTTATCTGTGTTAATGCGCTAAGTATGACCCACTCACCTATTTCTATACTTACTGCTTGACCTTCAATTATTGGTAAAAACTCTAATGGTGGTACTAGACCACGAATAGGATGCTGCCAGCGGATTAATGCTTCTGCACCTATTACTTCCTTACTACGCATATTGACCTTCGGTTGATAGTAAAGCACACACTCGCGATTGGATAATCCTGTAATAATATTTTCTATGCTTGCCAGTTGGATTTTAATTTCATTATTTTTTGCGGTATCAAACAAGCGATAGCGGTTTTTACCTGCTTGTTTAGCCATATGCATAGCTTGATCAGCGTGCCGTATGAGTTGGTCTACACCTGAACCGTCTTGTGGATAAAGCGTCACACCAATGCTCACTGAAACCTCAGTGACAGCATCACCTAAAATAAAAGGGTCAGCAGTAGCCTCCAACAAACGTTCTAATATGGGCGCACTATCCTCGGGATTTTCTAAATTAACCATTATTGCGATAAATTCATCACCGCCAATACGTGCTAATGTATCCAATTCACATAAAGCCGCTTTCATACGTTTTGCCACTGCTATTAGTAATTCATCCCCCACATTGTGACCGTGTTTATCATTGACTTCTTTAAAGCCATCTAAGTCCATAAATGCAACCGCTAATGATTGATTGTGAGGTTCGCACTGCTCCATAGATTGGCTAAGTCGGTCTGCCAATAATATTCGGTTAGGCAGATTAGTCAGTGCGTCGAAATGAATTAGGCGTTTAAGTTGCCCTTGAAGTGCCTTCATTGAAGAGGTATCGGTGGATAAAGAAACGTAATGGTCAATCACACCATGAGCATTCTTCATGGCAGTAATTGTCGTCTTTGCAGGATAGACATCACCACTTTTGCGGCGATACCATACCTCGCCATTCCAGCAGCCTTTTGATAACAGCGAGTCCCACATTTCAGTAAAAAATTCTTGTGGCTCGTCTCCAGATTGGAGCATGATTGAATTTTCTCCAATCACATCTTTAGAACAGTAACCTGTCATCTGATTGAAGCTACAGTTGACTTCTATAATAGTCGCATCAGCATCGGTTATCATGATGCTCTCATGTGAATGAGTAAAAATTGTGGCAGCACGTTTTATCTTTTGTAGTAGGTGTTCCCTTTCTATGCCGACGCTCACTAGTTCATCTGATAGTTTGTCCTTCTCTTCGTTAGCAATGACCAGTTCATCTGCTAGCTTATCTTTTTCTTCATTAGCAATTACTAATTTATCAGCTCTGTCAGTAACATCTTCCATAGATAACAAAATAATATGCTGTTTGCCTTCCAAGCTTTCAATCTCGCGGGCATTTAACAGCATGATCCGTCGACCGATGTTCACAAAATCATATTCAATGAGATAATTATTAAAACTGGTCTTCTGGGGTAAAATATTTTCTAACAGTTCTCGTAGTGCAGGAATATCCCATTGCTTATTGTTCAACTCGTAAATAAGGAATCCGATCGTATTTTCAGGTTTAACCTTAAAAAAATTGTAAAAGGAATGGTTTCCATTGACTACCCTTAAATCCTCATCCAGCGTGATTAGGGGCGCGCGCATTGCGTTTAATACTCGATTAGAATACTGGGTCATATTTTTATTGCCTCCGTGCACTTATAACAAAAAGAATAGTGAAAGTATGTGTTAGTTATTGCTTCATTGTTAAGAAAGTGGAGCTAATTTAATAATCATGATTTGATGTTTTTTTGCACTAAAAAGATCTGTTAAATGAATGAATCTGAACCGTATCATAGTTCTTAATTGAGAATATGCTTAAATTAATTACATCAAAATAGATCCATCTATAGTGTTTGCTAACATCTCTTTGCATACAATATGTATATGCTTACAACGGATTATTGTGACTAGATAACTAAGTATAGTTCGAAACTTAATATCGTAAATGTCTAATGTATAAAGCTCTAGCAGACGGTAAATTTTTAGTCGCACCGTTCAACAGACATGGAAGTAAAA
>CAZMDX010000018.1:0-4143 GCA_964564805.1 uncultured Pseudoalteromonas sp.
AAATATCTGGCGACTCTATGAGTGACACTCTAACGCCACCAGCATGTTTTTTGGCTAGCAGCCCAGCGGTAATCCACCCAGCAGCTCCTCCACCTAAAACGATGATCCGTTTAATTTCTGACGACAAGCGTATCTACCTTTGAAAATTATTAAAAATTAGCTGTGTTATTAATACCCAAGTCACCTAACAATATCATTTATATGTTTTTTATAAGTAACTTGGGTATTAATACAAAAAAGGGGGGGGCCCCCTTTCTTGTATTAAACTAACAATTTAATCAACGATTAAAATGAGCCTCTCACACCAACAGCGTAACGAGAACCTGATCTCACTTGTTCAGTGAAATGAGCAGGTATCGCTCCAAATTTTTCAACATATTCGTCAGTAATGTTAATACCTTCAAATATGACTGTAAAATGTTCATTTATATCATAACTAGCACTCACATCCCATTGACCGTAAGTCGCAACATTTTCTGGCTGTCCTGTGTCTCCATTTGCAATGGTTTGTAAGAAAGCTTCACGGTTATTGAAAGCAATACGTGCTTGGAAAGCATCTTTTTCATAGAAACCAATCACGTTTTGAGAGTCACCTAAACCTTCCAACGTAGTCCCGTCACTCGCACTGTTAACGATAGTGGCATTCATTTGTATACCAAAACCACTTTCTAATGTGTGAGTCCAAGCCAATTCTAATCCATCTACTTGAGCAGTCTCACCGTTACGTGGGCGAGTTACACTAAATTCATAACTACCACTAGCTAAAGAAAACTCTTCTGGAGAAGGAGCTTGAGTAATAAAGCCTTCCACTTCTTTACTGAATAGACCGATAGATACTGCGCTAGCATCATCGTAATACCACTCGTATGACACATCCCAGTTAGTTGACAAAAATGGCGTTAGATTCGGATTACCACCACTGGCTAACAGTAAATCAGGCCTAGTTGAACCAATGTTGGTTACAGGTCGCATACTAGCCATAGTCGGGCGAGTAAGAGTTTCAGAATAACCAAAACGTAGTAACATGTCTTCTTCAACTTCAAGCTTAACGTTGACGCTGGGCAACAAATTAGTGTAAGTATTACTAATAGAAATGGGTACAGATTGACGTTGTCCTGACGCGTCTACAAGATATATCTGGTCTAGAATTGTACCATCTAAAGGATTTTGTTGGATATCCAACAAGGTCGCCTGATTACCTGAAGCAGTAGTCGTGGTTTCACTGTATCTAAAGCCAGCGTTGACTGTCCAAGGCATATCACCTAAATCGCCTTGAAACACAAAATCCGCATAGGCTGATAATATCTCTTCGTCGATTTTAAAACTGGTACCAAGTTCCACGGGTGTGTAACCATTTAATGCAGCAAAAGCAGCAATATTTGTGGCTGGATCTTCACCTCTGTTAATTGACTGGGCTGTGATAGCTGCATCTGATTCTAAAAATGACAAATATTTATCAACATCATATCCAAAGAAAGAACCCGGGATACCGTCAAACCAGCCATTAGGTGAAATCAACTGTCCTAATTCATCTGGTGCATCTAAACCGTAGCCGCAATAAAAGCAGTTAGGTAAACTAGGAGACTGAAATACTTTTGCTGACTTAGTTCTGTCTTGTGTATAAAGACCAAACTTTAACTGGGTAAAAGTTTCGCTATTAGGCGTGTATGTAAAATCTGCACGCATTTCAGTAATTTCATCTTCACGTTCATCTCCACCACGCTCTACATAGTGAGCACGCAGTTTACTTGCGTCAGATTCAGTAAATGGTCCAGAAATACCATCTGATGAAAATGCCGGAATAGCACCACCACCGGTGAAATCGTAGGTATAGCCATTCGCATAACCCATTACTGTAAAGACACGGCTTTGGTCTCCACTTAAATCTTCAGCAGAAGAATTAGAAATATCAATATTAACATTAAACTGTTCACTCAATTCCCAATCTGCGTTAAATCCAAAACCTTTAATTTCAACGTTACGATCTAGACCTTGTTGAACAAAATCCGTTGCTCCTGAACCACCACCAGTTGGGTCATTAAAGGCATTATGTGACCAAAAATTAACTGTTTCAGTTGCTGCATCAACTTCAAAGTCACGGAAGTTGCCTGGCGTAAACCAGTTAGCATAGTTATTGACTTGAGATTCAACTTCAAACTTCGAATATAAACCATCAAACGTCAGAGTAATATCTTCGCTTGGTGCATATTGTACAACCAACGTACCACTAGTACGTGTTCGATCTTCTGAGTTTGAAGTTAAATCAAGATTTCGAGGCACCCATACGTTAAACGCTTCTTTACCCGTTCCTGTAGTTGCATCAAAATCATTTGTAGCGATCCGTGGCACTCGGTAATAACCACGAGTATCGGCTTGGTTAATTTGGGCTTGACGCTCCTGAACAGAAAGCGATAACAACACACCCAAAGTATTGTCATTAAATGTATTACTAATCAAACCAGAAAAAGCTGGGTCAGTCTCTTCAGATAAACTGTCGTATGTGCCTTTAACACTCCCCACAGCTGTAAAGCCATCCATATCGAAAGGCTTAGCCGTTTTAAGGTTGATGTACGAACCTATTCCACCGTCCTGATTTGCCGCATTAGATGTTTTATATACATCAGCACCCGCTATCAATTCAGATGCAAGGGTATCAAAACTGAATTCGCGACCAGCACGCTCTGATGCCATTTGGCGTCCGTCAACTGTAACTAAGTTAAACTGCGGACCAAAACCACGTACAGAAATCAATTGACCTTCACCACCACTGCGATCTATCGAGACACCAGTAATACGTTGAAGCGATTCAGCTACGTTTTGATCTGGAAATTTACCTACATCTTCCGCTGAAATACCGTCTGAAACTATAAGCGCTTCTTTTTTGTCTGAAAATGAACGTTTGAGACTGCTAATTAAACCACGTACTTCAATAACTTCTATATTGTCATCTGTAACGGGAGTAGGTGCCGTTTGTGCATTAGCTGCGGATAGTGTCAGACTTGCAGCAGGTATTAGTAAGGCGGCTTTTACTGCCGTCCAAAGATAGTTTTTTTTCATGTGATGTGTCCTGTTTGTCTAGTTAATTATTATTTATGGATGTGATAACTATTTATTTTTACCTAAAAAAGTAGGACATCAATAGACCGAAAATAAACAAATCATCAACATCTTTACAACATAAAAAGATAGCACTTTGCATTATTGTTAATACTTATCGTTAAAGCTGTAGTCACATTTCTATTTGTAACTAACATTTATCTTATCGAGCAAAATAAGGTCGACCTTAACAGTATTAAAACTACACTTATATAAGATAGAAGAGTATTTTTTAAAATGATTAACAACTATTCATAACCTATTAACAATTAATCAAACTCATAAGAAGGAATTAACATATATAGATTATTTATATTTTTATTTAAAACCCAAAAAAAATGGTAAGTTGAAAATGCAACAGATATGGTTTGCCCTAAATACACTTTCAATTTCTTGGTGTCAGCTTTCAGACTGACTTCAATAAGGTTTAATACCTAGGTATGGCATATTCCCCAAAGAACTATATTTCACTCACTGGGCTTAATAGCAGCTTAGTCATCGACTGCAACAATGACGCACCTCAAATTATGTACTGGCGTGAAAAACTCTCTGCACAAAGTACTGGTCAAATGATGAGTACATTACGCTTAAGACAAGAAGCACCCGCTTCACCCATGAAGGAAATACGTCGCTCTTTAACACCAACAACGGGTCAAGGTTATACTGGGCACCCTGGCCTTAGTTTGCATGGGGAAACAGATCAGTGGTCGGTGTTAACTGAAGTATCAAAGATTGAATGTATCGCGCCTAATCACTATAAAATTACCAACATAGATATCAGCCGTAACCTACAAGTTATCCATACCCTTAATATGGACGCGGAGACGGATGTGCTGGCGATTTCAACAGAGATAACAAATAATAGCGATAGCGCTGTTCATTTGGACTGGTGCGCGGCTGCGACCTTTCCTATTCCAAGCTATTTTAAACATATTATTGGATTTGAGGGGCATTGGGCGGGAGAGTTTCAAGAGCATCATCTAGAGCAAAACTTTGGTTCCTACGTGCGGGAAAACCGTCGCGGTAGAACATCTCATGACAGTTTCC
>CAZMDX010000019.1:0-1935 GCA_964564805.1 uncultured Pseudoalteromonas sp.
CCTTAATACTTATAAAATATATAGCTCAACTCGAAATAATGAATATTGATGACACCCATGGAGCTACATTCGCTTAGACGAAACAAACATCAAACTAAAAGCAGAAAGAACAGCCGCCATAGCAGCCAAAGTAAAAGTTAATTCAGCGCCTTGGCCTTGTTCCCAAAAATATCCAGCACCATAACCACCTATTGCACCTCCAATGCCAAAACCAACACTGATATAAATAGCTTGTCCCTGACTTTGAAACTTGTCACCAAAATAATGATGAATAAAGTGCATAGATGCCGCATGTGTCATACCAAAACTAAATGCATGAAGAGCTTGGCTTAGAACCAATATGACAGGGTTGTTTGCTGCTATCGCCAATAAATACCAACGTATTGCGGTTAACAAAATACTGATCACTAAAATCCACTTTACGCCAAATAATGCGATCAATTTACCTGCTTGCAAAAAAATGACAACTTCTGCTAACACACCTAATGCAACAAGCCATCCGGTTGCTTGGCTGCTGTAACCTAAATCGAGTACATATAAGGCAAAAAAGCCATAATAAGCGCCAAAGCTCAGTTGTAACAAAGCCACTGAAAGTAAAAAGGTATAAAAAACAGGATTGTTAATTTTATTCCAAATTGATACTTGATGAGTGTCAGTATTTTTTTGTTGCGTTGGCTGTTTAAGGAATAAAGTCACTATAAATAAACTGAACAATACTATTGAACCTACATAAATAGGTGCATCACTAGAAAATGTATCAATCATTTTACCGGTAAAAATAGTCAGCAAAATAAAACCAATACTGCCCCATAATCTTATTCGCCCATAGTGGTTGGCGTGACCAGCTACACAACTTAAAGTTAGTCCCTCAATTTGCGGCAATATGGCAGTCCAAAACATCATCATAAAAGCAAGACTAAGGGTTAGCGCCCAAAAGCCACTAACAAAAAATACCAAACAAAATGTACCAAAGGTTAATAATGCGCCTAATTGTAGAACCATCAGTGCCCTACCCGTCTTATCAGCAAGAAATGCCCACAAATTGGGTCCTGCAATTCTGGCGACTGTAATCAGTGCAAAAAGCTCGCCTATCTCACTTGATGAAAAGCCCCTGCCATCTAAAAAAACACCTAAATATGGCATGAGTACGCCAAACTGCCCAAAATAAAACAGATAAGTCATAGCGAGTAGAATTAAATTAGAAGTGGAAAATGCAGATTTATACAATGAGTTAACTTAAATTTAAAAATAAAATAAAGGTCGAATTAGCTGTATAGGCCCGACCTAGCGAGGCCCGACCTAGCGAGGCCCGACCTGGCGAGGCCCGACCTGCCCAGCAATAATAGGTGTAGGGCTTTTAACATCAGCATTTTGTCCGCGGTGTCTAAGAAAATGGTCCATCACCACCAAAGCCATCATCGCTTCAGCAATAGGCACTGCCCTGATACCCACACACGGATCATGTCTACCTTTAGTAATCACTTCAGCTGTTTTTCCATGTACGTCTATGCTTTCACCGGGTATGCTGATACTTGAAGTAGGTTTAAGTGCCATATGCACTACTAAATCTTGGCCTGTTGAAATGCCACCTAGCACACCACCAGAGCGGTTTGAGGCAAAACCTTCTGGGGTTAATGCATCGCGATGTTCGCTACCTTTTTGCTCGACAGTAGCAAAACCATCACCAACTTCTACGCCTTTCACAGCGTTAATACCCATCATTGCATGCGCTAAGTCGGCATCTAATCTATCAAATATAGGCTCACCCAAACCAACTGGCATATTAGTTGCCACTACAGATACTTTCGCTCCGATAGAATCACCTTGCTTTTTAAGGTCTCGCATATACGCATCCAAGGCTTCTATTTTACTTTCATCAGGACAGAAGAATGGATTAGTGTTGATAAACTCGTAATCAACAGTTTCGACTTTAAT
>CAZMDX010000020.1:0-17708 GCA_964564805.1 uncultured Pseudoalteromonas sp.
AATGTTTTCTGGAACCTGTATTAATCTGATGTTCACTATGGTGTTGTTTTCTTGCAATGTGTAGGTGCCTGTTAAAAAATAGTTTGCAGTGATGGCAGAGCTTAATTCATCCACTTGTCTGCTCAACATTTTATCGGCTTGTGCGCTTATTTTTATGTTTGGCATCGTTTTAAATTCTATGACTTTTAAACCGGCTTGCGTGGCGAAAGTCATTATGCTTTCTTGAATTTGTAAGCTTAACGCTGTGTGGGAAGGCAAAGACTCGCCGCCAGAATACATTGTCGGTAATATTGTGCCGACAGCGATAGTATTCGTTTTTTCAATAAGTTCGGAGGTGCTTAACAACTGTGTAACAAGTTTTTCTACATGTCGATGCAGAGTGTTTGATGGGTGTAAGTTTGAGACTGTCACATCAGTTACTGAACAACCTGAGGCTAAGGTGCCAATTAGGAACATTAAACATAAGGTTCGCATAGAGTTTGTATCTTTAATTAAATCTTTACGTGTCGTTCAGCAATATAAGTGCCAATAACATTAGTAGAATGTGTTTATTTGTATTCACAAAGCAAATTTTACAATCAGTATGTGGAATTGTTTAAGCAATATTAACTACATCTAGCAACTTAATAAAAGCTAGGCGAAATGCTTTGATTATTCACTCTACCTTATAAGCGGCCACATTATTTGATAAGCGACCACATCAATTGGAAAATTTATGACATTTATGAAACTGTATAGCTCTTTGCACCGGTTACTGGATAAAATTTTAATTTTTGATGGGAACGCGCCTTTGTTACTCAGGCTTTATTCAGCACCCGTTATGATCCAGGGGGGATGGACTAAATATTAACGCTTTGAAGGGATTGGAGATTGGTTTGGAAATGCTGATTATGGTTTAGGTTTGCCGTTCCCTTTTGTTCTCGTATTTCTTGCTACTGCAGCTGAATTGGTTGGCGGACTATTATTGTTAATGGGTCTTGCCACACGTTGAGTAAGTATTCCTTTGATGGTGACGATGTTAGTGACTGCCTTTTCAGTGCATTGGTCAAACGGTCGGGCAGCCATTGCTGATGCCAATAGTTGGATGTCTGATGGCACCATTATGCTGAACGAAGCTGTAATGAATGCACCAGATAAATTAGCCGCAGCTAAAAGTATTTTGCAAGAAAATAGCAATTATGAATGGATTACATCAAGTGGAAAATTTGTGGTACTTAACAATGGTATTGAGTTTGCCATCACTTACTTTATCATGCTGTTGTCTTTGTTTTTCACTGGCGGTGGTAAGTTCACCAGTCTTGATTATTTTTTAGCGAAAAGATATATCATGAAGATATAAAAAAGTAACGGCGCTGAGGCGTCTTTTTGATTACGATAGAATTATTCTAAATACATAAGGATCTTTGATGCAGGCGCTAGATTTATTACTTAACCGTAGCTCTCAACCTCGATTACAAGCTCCGGCCCCTGAAGGGCAAGCTCTAGAAAATATCAAACAAGCCGCTTTACGTGCTCCAGATCATGCATGTCTTACACCATGGAAATTTGTTGTATGTCAAAACCAAGGTTTAGTCCGTTTAGGTGACGTTTTTCAACAAGCTGCCATTGCAGCAGATAAAAGTGAAAAAGAAATTAAACGTGCACCTCAATTACCCTTGCGTGCGCCAATGGTAGTGGTGGTGGTAGCTAAATACACTGAAAATGACAAGGTGCCATGGATTGAACAAGTTGCTTCAGCATCTTGCGCTTTACACGCCATGCAAATGGCCGCGGTAGCTCAAGGTTTTGCTGGGGTGTGGCGAACGGGTAGTTTTGCTAAAGACCCAACTGTCAAACAGGCTTTTGATTTATCAGAGCAAGACGAAATAGTTGGTTTCCTTTACTTAGGTTCTTCACCTATCAAACCATTGCCTAAACCTCAAAGACAAAGTACTGGATATTTCGAAAATTGGGATTAAGAAGCCAGTACGAGTAAAGTCGGTTTGTAGCGAGTAGCCAAGCAAAAAAATCTTAACTACAAATAATAAAGGTTAAAGTACGTCGGTTACTGGCCGATGTACTGCATCAATAAAAAACCGTTGGGTTGTTAAATAAATAAAAAAGCCACTTCAGGCCTAAATTTCTGTTAAAAAAGTAATATTGTGAATTTTTATTTTTTGTCCTCTTTGGTGAGGTTCATTTTATTTCTTTTTCTTTATTTATTAGTTTTTTACCCTTTACCTTTCCTAGACCCAAGTCGTCTATTACATTGTGCTGACAAAGGGTGGTTACGTATTTAGTTTGCCGCTAATTTCACTTGGTTTCTGCCTGCATTTTTGGCTGCATAAAGTGCTTTATCAGCTCTTTCAATGATATTGGTTAGACCGTCATTGGGCCTTTTTTGTGCTACACCAAAAGAAGCCGTAACAGCTGGGATCCTTTCACCAGTGCGCTTACTACTAAAGGGTATCGCTGCTAATTTCACCCTAATATTTTCAGCAAAGGCTTTTCCTTGTTCAAGTTTAAAACTAGGACATAAAAGTGCAAATTCTTCTCCACCTAGTCGCACTGGCAAAATAGGTTTGGAACATTCTTTTTTCAGCAATTTTCCGATGTATTTAAGTATTTGGTCTCCGACTAAGTGTCCATGTGTGTCATTAAATGTTTTGAATTTATCGACATCCATCATGATCAAAGTAATGTTATCTTGGTTGTTTTTATTACCAACAAATTGATTATAAATCGCTTCAAAAACACGCCTATTGTAAAGTCCCGTAAGAGGGTCTGTGTGCGCTTCTTTTTTACTACTTTCAAGTTCAGCTTTTAATGCGCTAATTTCAGACTGAGCAGCAGAAAGCTGACCTCGAAACGTTTCATTAGCGGTATATATAGCGTTGGCATTGGCACTTAACTTATTTAAAACTGGAGTAATGGCATTGTCTGTGTCGTGGGCACTCAGCTCCGTCAAATTGCTCATCAACGCCTGAGAATAACTGTTTGTTTGTTTAGCAGTGTGGTCCATGGAGTCTGATAAATCATCAACCATATGCGAAAAGGCTTTTTGAAGATGAATTAATTGTTTTTTGTCATCATTATCTAACTTGCTAATATGTCGAAAAAATAGTTTTTCTGCTATTTCAGGAGGACAAGTACCAAAACGTTCTATCGTTTTATCGAGTTGTTTGTTTAATGATGGAAAAACATTGGAACAATAGCTATACCACAATGTGTAATTAAGAGGGTTAGGTACAACTTTGTGTTTTACCATCATTGGTATTGCTTGACGTAAATAGCCTGCAGCTTGATCCGAATTCTCAGAAAATTTCATATCTACCTTACATGTAGAAATTAATAAAAGACAAATGATTTAGATTACGAATACTATATTTAAATAACAGACAAAAACCTATAAGACTTTTGGTTAATAATTGAATTTTTTATGCCGTAAACATCAAGTAAAATCGGTTATTGTTAATCAAAATGATAGGTTTCACAGTTATTATAAGGATGTACTAAATCTTGACTTGAGTCGAAAACACAATCGCCATTAGCGATTGAATGCAACGATACTAAAAAGCAGAACCGTATTGATAGTCGCTAATTTAGAAAACAATAAAACAATAAAACAATAAAACAATAAAACAATAAAAAATAAAAGTGTTTGAACCTAGTACTTCATAAGTGGAAAAAGGTGAGTCACTTAAATTTTATCTTTGTTAAGTACACTGGCGTTAATAAAATATCCTGTTGCAAGGCGATAGGAAGTCAATTAATTAAAGCAGAGGTCGACACAATTGACGGCATCTGCAGTAGGTTAATTTTACCTCTGCACTTAGCTTGTTATTATTGTTTTGACCACTGTTTAATTGGTCCAAAGCTCAAAGCGAGGAGCTATCCGATTCTTGACCTATTCTTCAGCATCTTCTTCTGGCTTTAAAACTGCTCTAGGCTTTCGCTTCATAGGCATATCACCTGCATCTTTGCCTTGCATCGTTTTAACGCGATTAGGGGCTTGTTGAGGCTTTTTATTTTGATTAACCTTTTTATCGGTTGATTTTTTACCTGGCGCTACTTTAGCCTTTGGTGGTCTCAAGCCTTTAAATTTAGCGACTAAACCTTCAATTTCGCTAAACTCGATGGTTTGTTGCATAAAGCTTTTTATTGCTAAAAAGCTAAACCAATCTTTTGGTCCAACAAAAGATACCGCTTGACCTTTGTTACCCGCCCGTCCAGTTCTGCCGACCCTATGCACGTATTCATCTGCTAGTTTGGGCAAGTCAAAATTCACAACCAAGGCCACATTAAGTAGGTCTAGGCCGCGAGAGGCAATATCGGTTGTGACTAGAATGTGATGCTGACCTCGACCAAACTCGCTCATGATGTTGTTACGTTGACCTTGGGTTAGATCACCACTTAGGGCAACAGCGTGTAAATGTTGCTCTTTAAGTATCAGGGTCAATCTTTCTGTATCTGCGCGTGTGGCAGTGAATACTATGATTTGACGATATTCTTTTTGGTTGATCATATGACTTAACAATAATTCTTTGTGGGTCACGTGATCAGCCAGATAAAACTTTTGCTGAATATCTTTATGTTCTTCACCAGCAGAGCCAACACTGATACGTTGTGGGCTTTTTAACAACGTCTGGGTAAGCTCATGTAATGCTGCACTGTCTAAAGTAGCAGAAAACATCATGGACTGGCGTTTACGGTGATCAGCTGCTTGATTAATAAGTCTGAGCTGTGAGGCAAACCCTAAATCTAACATTCGGTCTGCTTCATCCAATATCAACATCTCAAGGCCGTTTAAGAATAACGATTTACCTGCCAAGTGATCGGCTACACGGCCCGCTGTACCTACAATAAATTGTGGATGGTGTTTAAGTGCTTTTACTTGGTCATTAAAATTTTCACCACCTAATATCAAAGCCGCTTTAAGCTGCTGTTTAGCAATGAGTCCTTTGAGCTGCAAAAACACTTGTTTTGCGAGTTCTCGGGTCGGCGCTAAAATAAGCACTCTGGGATCTCGACGACTTAATGGCTGCTTAGTTAACACTCTATGCACCGCTGGTAATAAAAACGCGAGGGTTTTTCCAGAGCCAGTTTTAGATGAGGCAATTAAGTCCTTGCCCATCAAGCCATAAGGGATCGCCTTACTTTGGATTTCCGTCGGGGTATCAAGCCCTTTTATTTCAAGGGCTTTTAATAGATTATGATGTATTGGAAGGTCGGTAAATTGCAAAAGACACGCTCTAAAAACTAATATGCTGGCAATTATACAAGGCTGCTGTCAATTGTGTCAGTTTATTTTAGAACATCATTTCAGGTATGTTCCCTTCCACCACTAATTTACCTGCTGTTTTAGTTATAATTTCATCTACTGAAACGCCTGGTGCTCTTTCAATTAAATGAAACGCGCCATTTTTTACTTCGAGCACAGCTAAGTCAGTGATAATTTTGTCAATACAATTAACCCCAGTTAAAGGCAATTTACATTGTTCTAATAACTTTGAATGTCCATGTTTGTCAGCATGCGTCATAGTGACAATAATATTTTGTGCACCTGCCACTAAGTCCATCGCGCCGCCCATACCTTTAATAAGCTTGTTTGGGATCATCCATGAGGCAATGTTACCGTGACAGTCGACCTCAAAAGCGCCCAGTACTGTTAAGTCCACATGTCCACCGCGGATCATCGCAAAACTTTCTGCTGAATCAAAGATAGATGCGCCCGTCGCTGCAGTGACGGTTTCTTTTCCAGCATTGATCATATCTGCATCGACTTGTTCTTCAGTGGGGTAGGGCCCCATGCCAAGTAACCCATTTTCTGATTGCAACATGACTTCAATATTATCTGCTACATAATTGGCTGCTAGGGTAGGGATGCCGATACCTAAATTAATATAATGCCCATCACCAAATTCTTGTGCGACACGCATGGCAATCTGTTCTCTGTTTAATGACATAATAATGACCTATTGATTGCTAGAAGCTGATGAAAGGATTTTACGCTCGATACGTTTTTCAAAACTGCCGACTACTATCCTATCAACGTATATGCCCGGCGTGTGTATTTCACTGGGAGATAGCTCTCCTGGTTCTACTATTTCTTCTACTTCTACTACCGTTATTTTACCTGCAGTAGCAGCCATAGGATTAAAGTTCTGTGCGGTATGGCGATAGATACAGTTACCGTAACGGTCAGCTTTATAAGCTTTTATAATGGCAAAATCCCCCGTAATAGATTCCTCGAGAATATAATCACGACCATTAAATTTTCTGGACTCTTTACCTTCACCTACCGGCGTGCCAAAACCTGTAGCGGTATAAAATGCAGGAATGCCTGCTCCGCCCGCGCGCATTTTCTCGGCTAATGTACCTTGAGGTGTCAATTCAACTTCTAGTTCACCGTTTAATAGTTGTTGTTCGAACAGGGCATTTTCACCCACATAAGACGACACCATTTTTTTGATTTGTTTGTCTTCAAGCAACAAGCCTAAACCGAAGCCATCAACACCACAGTTGTTTGATATAACCGTTAAACCTTTTGTGTTCATCTTTTTGATTTGCGCAATGAGTCCTTCAGGTATGCCGCAAAGACCAAATCCGCCAGCTATCACTGTCATATTGTCCTGCAAGCCGGCCATTGCCGCTGCGTAACTGTCTACTACCTTGTTAAAACCTGCCATGATCCGCTCTTAAGTTAAATGCTGTACATCAGTGTAAAAGATACGTTTGAATAGTAAAATTGAATTAATATATGTATTAATAGATTTTATTTATTAATCTTTACCATTTGATTACTGTGAATATGAGTAGCTATGTATAACGTATCTTTTCGACAACTTCAGATTTTTGTCTGTATCGCGCAATCTCACACATTTGCTCAGGCTGCTGAAAAAATGTGTTTATCGCAGCCAGCCTTATCTTCGGCAATAAAAAAAATGGAATCACAGTTAGGGGGGATACTGTTTTCACGCACCACTCGTAAAGTTGAGTTAAGCCCTGAAGGACAACAATTTTTACCCGTTGCAATTAGACTTATCGGCGATTGGCAAGATGCGTTTTCAGACTTACATAATATATTTTCATTAGGCCGGGGCAAGTTATCGATAGCCGCTATGCCCTCGTTTGCCGGTGGATTGTTGCCAGGTATTTTACAACAGTTTAAAACAGAGTTTCCCAATATAAAATTATCAGTGGCTGATGTGGTAATGGAGTCTGTGATAAAAGATGTACAAGCGGGTAGAGTTGAAATTGGCTTCTCATTCGAACATGAAAAAATGGATGGATTAGAGTTTCACCCTATTCTTACTGATAATTTTATTGCAGTCCTTCCAGTTAATCACCCTTTGAGTGAACACCAAGTTTTGTCTTGGTCACAGATTGCTTTGTATCCTTTTGTTGCCATGAATAAGGGCTCAGCTATTCGCCAGTGGATTGATTCATTTATGGAAATTAATCATTTGTCGCTAAATATAGTAGTAGAAGCGAGTCAACTGGCCACCTTAGGTCAGTTTGTGAAACATGACTTAGGTGTGTCAGTCGTTCCGGCTTTATGCCAAGAACAAATGCTGAGTAAAGAATTGCTTTGTTTGAAGATCCATCAAAGTGGTTTAAGCAAAAGGGTAGGAATTATTCGTCAAAAAAATGGTAATTTATCTTCAGTAGCGACGTCCTTCTGGCAATGGACAGTGAACAATATTTCGTATCCAAGTTAAGTTAAACGGGTCAGCAACGAATTGCGTTACCATTTTTTCTTATGCGCAAACAATTCGTCAAGATCGTTTTTTTCAGATTTTTTTCTTTTCGCCACATCTTGGCTATTTGTGGTTTTTAGGTTCTCCTCGATATTATCTAACTGAACTTCTAATAGTGCTTTTTTTCTATTGATGTATTCATCTGGATTGGGTTGGGCAGCAAGTGCACCAATAGCCTTTTCTAGACATTGCCTAGCAGAGCCTAATTGATCGTTCACAATTGCATTTTCTCCGCGTCTTATTAACGTTTCGACGTTAGCGCGAAGTTGTAGCCGTTCAAGTAATTTGTCTTCGGCTAAAAATACTCTACTTTCAAGACGATTTTTCTTAAATTCAGCTCGCAATAACGCTCGCAAAGTTTTGATACCACGAATAAATTGAATAACTTGTTTATCACCTTCAGGCAATTTAAAAATATCTTCTGGAGGAGGGGGGGCATTAACGTCAATACTTTTTAAAATAGCTTCCGCGGTTTTTATCGTTTCGTTTGTATTTGTTAATTTATCACCCAATTGATTAGCCGCTTTCATAGCGGCTAGGATCCTTCGCTGCATAATAAAAATTAATTTTTGGGAAATAGGTATTTGTTCTGCAGCTGACAATGCGGCTTCAGTGATGTCAATAATGCCTTTTTGTTTGGATAATTCAGTCCTACGGTCGGCTTCTAATTTATTTTTGTGTTGTTGGAATGCACTCACAATAATGCTTATTAACACTAATGAGAGGATCAACATTATTATTATTGTAAATAACATAATTCTATAATTTTTCCACACTATGGGTTCATCACCCAGTGCTATTGCAGTAAATTAGTTTATTAATTGTCTAAGGTAATGTTAAGACAAAAACCCCACCACCTAAGCTTCCACCATTTTTCAAGGATATATTACCCTTATTATTTTCTTTGGTGTGTGCTTGAGCAATTAACCTAGCAAAAAACAAACCCAAGCCAGTTCTTCCTTGACTGATATCAAAGTGTTGCGTACTCATATTGTGAGCTTCCAACATACTTGATGGGTAACCGGGACCGTCATCTTCGACTTTAAATACTAACTGTTCATTTTTGGTATATACACTCAATTGTATTTTTTTTTGGCCATATCGCATTGCGTTAATTAATACGTCATTAAGCAAAATACCAATCAAATCTGCATCTAAATACCACATTAAATCGGCCGATTGATTCACTTCTAAAATCATATCTTTATGTTTTAAGTAATTTTCATTAGTGTCAATTAAATCTATCATTACATCTCGAACATCATATTCGTCTATGTTCAAAGGTAGGTTATTTAATCTGGTTCGATACAAACACAATAATTGTACCAGTCCAGTATTCAATCTGGAGGCTTCGTAATGAGCTGATGCTAAGTTCTTTTTTGATAATGAATCTGTTTCTACCAAACTATTTCCCAAATTTTCGATAGATTGCATAATGAGACATAAAGAGTTCTTCATATCATGAACAGCGGAGCCTAATACAGCTGAGAAATCGATGGATTCATCATCTCTTAGCATAGAATGTTTCCGATGGATAAATTAACAATACGAACATAAGTTTGGTTTCACATTATAAACAATTTCAGAGGGTATCTTATCAGACCTTTTTCTGAATTTGATATTAGATTTTTTAGCGCTCTTGCAAGCTTTGATTTATATAACTAAAACATTTTTTAAAAAAATTATGGAATTCGCCTTGTTAAAGTTATATAACGATTTAATATAAAGAGGTTTCCTAGGTTAACAAGCAAGGCGAATACATGAAATTACAGCAACTCCGTTATATCGTTGAGGTACTTAATAACAATTTAAACGTCTCGGCTACCGCAGAAAGCTTGTACACATCGCAGCCAGGTATTAGCAAACAAGTTCGCATGCTGGAAGATGAGTTAGGCATACAGATTTTTGGTCGCAGCGGAAAACACCTTACCCATGTGACTGAAGCAGGGCAAGATGTAATCAACATTTCTAGAGAAATTTTAGCAAAAGTTGAAAGTATCAAAGCAGTGTCTCGTGAACATACCTTGCCTGACCAAGGTAAATTGAATATTGCCACCACTCATACTCAAGCAAGATATGCCTTACCTGATGTTATTAAAGGCTTTATGAACAAATATTCAAAAGTTTCATTGCATATGCATCAAGGAACACCGTCCCAAATAAGTGATCTTGCTGCTAAGGGCGAAGCAGATTTTGCCATCGCAACAGAATCACTGCATTTGTATAACGACTTAGTGATGCTACCTTGCTATCACTGGAATCGCAGTATTATTGTTAACCGTGATCATCCCTTAGCTAAGAAGACTACCATTACAATTGAAGATATTGCGGAATACAACTTAGTCACTTATGTGTTTGGATTCACAGGCCGTTCGTCTTTAGACCAAGCCTTCAGCAGTGCAGGTATCGAACCTAAAATAGTCTTTACAGCCACCGATGCTGACGTGATTAAAACTTACGTAAGACTTGGAGTGGGTGTTGGTGTCATCGCTTCTATGGCTATTGATGAAAAGTTAGATTCAGATTTAGTCAAAATTGATGCCAGTCATCTGTTCGAATACAGCACCACCAAGATTGGCTTCAGAAAAGGCTCATTTTTGCGTAGCTATATGTACGAGTTTATAGAACGTTTTGCTCCACATTTGACTAAGTCAGTGGTAGAAAAGGCCATGATGTTGAAAAACAACGACGAAGTAGAAAAAATGTTTAAGGGCCTCACGTTGCCTGTAAGGTGAAAGCAGATATGAATGTTTAGCGGATAGCTCGACATCAAACATAAAAAAAGGCGTCATTTTAACGAATGACGCCTTTTTTTATTAATAACACTGGAACCAGTGTCACTTTATTTAGCCCTTATCAAGCCGTGGCTGTTATGTAGCTGGTGGTCACCGACTCATAACTGGTTGCAATATTAACACTCAATAATATTGACTGCTAATCCGCCTCTTGAGGTTTCTTTGTACTTAGACTTCATGTCGTTACCTGTTTCCCACATAGTTTTGATGACCTTGTCGAGTGACACTTTGTGTTGTCCTGAGCCTCTTAAAGCGAGTCTAGAAGCGTTAATAGCTTTAATGGCTCCCATAGCATTACGCTCTATACAGGGTACCTGCACCAAGCCGCCGACTGGGTCGCAAGTTAAACCTAGGTTATGCTCCATTCCTATTTCAGCTGCGTTTTCAACCGCATCTACCGATCCGCCAACTATTTCGGTTAACGCACCTGCTGCCATCGAACATGCAACGCCTACTTCTCCTTGACAGCCCACTTCAGCCCCGGATATTGAGGCATTTTTTTTATACAAAATACCGATGGCTGCTGCAGTTAAAAAATAACGACTGACTGTGTCCTCGTCTACGGGTTTTACAAATTTATCGTAGTAACATAAAACTGCCGGTATAATGCCTGCTGCGCCATTTGTTGGTGCGGTCACGACAGTTCCGCCAGCGGCATTTTCTTCGTTAACAGCTAATGCGAACAAATTAACCCAATCCATCGCAACCATAGGATCCGCATTTTTTTCATTTTGTAAGCGGTGATACAATCCAGGTGCTCGGCGTGTGACTTTTAAACCACCAGGTAAAATTCCTTCAGTATGTATACCTGTTTGCACGCTTTTATACATCACTTGCCATATATGCCAAAGCTTTTTGATGATTTCTTCTTTGGGTTGAAACACTTCTTCGTTTTTCATCATTATTGAGCTAATACGCAAACTATATTCTTTACTGTATTCTATTAACTGCTTTGCGCTGGAAAAATCATAAGGCACATGTTGTTCTTCGTGAATAAGCGCAGCGACTTTTTGTTTGGCAAAATCTTGCTCCCGAATAATAAAGCCACCTCCTATGGAAAAATAAGTTTGTGAGGTAATCACAGTCTTTCTATTCATAGCATGAAGCGTCATACCGTTTGGGTGCTGGCTTAGGGATTTACGGCGATGAAAAACTATTGCGTTGAGTGCAGGAAATTTAATTAATTTTTTACTATCCAGGTTAAGTTTTTGGCAGCTACTCACTTTTTCAAGATACTTGTCTACCAAAGAGCTATCGATAGTTTCGGGGGCATGGCCAAGCAACCCTAAAATCACCGCTTTGCCGGTTCCGTGACCTTTACCTGTTTGTCCTAATGAGCCAAATAACTCCACCTTAATTTCATCAGTTGTATCGAATAAACCTTGCTCCGATAATTCCCCACAAAAAGCCTTAGCCGCCCGCATTGGACCAACAGTATGCGAGCTGGAAGGACCAATCCCGATACTAAACATGTCAAAAACGCTGATCATTTTGTTTGATCCATTAGATAAAAAAAATAGGGTGTTATTGTGCTAGTTTTAAGACAGTAGGACAATAGCTGGGATAGTTAGGGCTGTTATAAAAGTGTAAAGATAGCTTTATACTATTAACAATAATTTGCAGTAACTACGGCACTATAAACGCTATTATTGAACTTATATTTGTTGGATTTATTTACGATAGATAAACATAGCGCCTATGCTTTTATTAACGATTACCACAACAAATCGATTGCAGTCATTTTAAGTTGATTTATTATAAAGTGGTTTAACAACTTACCGTTTGCAAGTCAGTCACTTGTCTTGCAAATGATGCCGTAATCTTGGCTGATGATATTCGGTTTATTTGTCGCCAATATGAAAATGATTAGATAAGTTACGCACAAAAGCAGCGGTTGCACCCCAGATATTGTGTTGCTGCCATGGAATAAAATAGATTGGAAATTGCCCATTTTTGCGTTTAACCCAATGGATCAAATGATTACGTTGATCCATCAAAAAACTCAAGGGTACTTCAAAGGTACTCTCAACTTCATTTTTATCCAACGTTAAGCTTGTTGGAGCTGAAACGAATCCAACATAAGGTATTACTTCATACCGACTTACCGTGCGATACAAAGGTAAATTACCGACAATTTGTACTTTATTAGGTGATAAACCTACTTCCTCATGGGTTTCACGCAAAGCTGTTTCAACTAATGAACCATCGTAAGATTCTTGTTTACCACCAGGAAAGCTTACTTGACCGGCATGGTGCTTTAAGTGACTAGCTCTTACTGTAAATAGTACGGTCAGTTCATGGTTATATTCCATTATGGGCAATAAAACCGCAGCAGGTTTACCTTGTTCTTTAAGTGGAAAATCAGCTTCACTAGTAACCTGTTTGGCATGATGAAAACGAGTGAGAAATTGTGCTTTATCCATGGGGTGTTATCCAGGCAACGATGAAGTGGGGTTAAGACTTAAAATAGGCAGTATTTTTGATACTTTATCCAGGCTCTCTTGGTATTCATCTTTAGCATTTGAGTCAAGTACAATGCCACCGCCTGCCCAACAATGTATTGTTTGCTGGTGGCTTGATTGTTCACATAGCAAAGTACGAATACAAATATTGGTATCCATGTCGCCAAGCACACCTAGATAGCCGATACTTCCGCAGTAGATGTTACGGTTATTAGGTTCAAGTTCGTCGATTATTTGCATTGCACGAAACTTTGGTGCGCCGGTGATGGACCCCCCGGGAAATGCTCCTTTTAATAAATCCATAGCGCTGCTGGTTTTTTTAAGCTTACCTGTGACTGTGCTGACTAGATGATGAACCGCGGCAAAACTTTCTAATTTAAACAACTGAGGAACTTTAACACTGCCCGGTTGGCAATGTTTGCTCAAGTCATTACGCAGTAAATCTACAATCATCAAGTTTTCAGCACGATCTTTTTCTGCACTCAATAACGATTCGATTTGTTGCTGATCTTCTGTGGCGTTGTTACTGCGTGGCCTTGTGCCTTTTATAGGCTTGGTTTGCACTATTTGTCCATTAACAGATAAAAATCGTTCGGGTGAAATACTCATTATTACATTATCAGTTAAGCGGATAAATGCAGAAAAGGGAGCTTGATTTGCCATTCTTAATCGTTGGTAAGCTTGCCACTCGTCACCAATATAGTTAGCTGTAAAACGCTGAGCCAAGTTAATTTGGTAACAGTCACCAGCTTGTAAGTAGGATGAAATAGTTGACAATTTTTGGGTATATTGTTTTTGACTCATATTAGAATGCCATTGACTGGTTAAACTAAATGGGTCGTATGTTTTAAGATTGCCTGCTAACTGTTGAATATCTTCGACACTGGGATGGGAACAATGGTCTAAGTAACATATGTAAAATTGCTGCTTAAGATTATCTTTTATTATGCTCCAAGCATAAATGCCTACCGCCATATCTGGAGTAGAATATTCGTCTGCATTTTTATTAGGCAGATGTTCAAAACGTTTTCCTAAATCATATCCAAATAAACCCAATGCACCTACCATATAAGGCAATATAATATCCTGAGGAGGCGTAACTTGACTTTTCGGCATGTATTTCTCAAGTAAGTCTTGCACCAAAGACAAAGGGTTCTTTGAGCTTTCTTGCGTTTGATCCGTGTCTTGTAGCCATATATTACTATTACTACCAATGGTAGTAATAGTGGCTATGGGGTTAGCAACCATGATGTCAAAGCGGCCGTCTGGGTGCTGGCTGTCCGAAGAGTCTAAGAACATTGCCCAAGGTTTGTCTGCGAAATGAGAAAAAACGTCTGATGTAGAATAGCTGCTCGGTAAATTAAGCGGTCGGACTGTTAATGAGTATGGTTGGTTGTTCATGGTGATTATTTTATATATCTCAAAAAGGCTGATATGTTACTGCTAACCAATTCCGAATTGTCATGGAGCAAATTACGTGTTCGCGTTATCATAGCAAGTAGAGAAAACTTAACCCAGAAAATTCATGAGGCATCTATGACAGTTATCCGTCAGCAAGACTTTATCGATAGTATTGAAGAGTCTCTGCAGTTTATTTCTTACTATCACCCACTTGATTACATCAAAGCGGTCGAAAAAGCCTACAATAAAGAACAAAGTCAGGCAGCAAAAGATGCCATGGCACAGATACTGATCAATTCGCGTATGTCGGCTGAGGGTAAACGGCCTTTGTGTCAAGATACCGGTATTGTCACCTGTTTTGTTAAGATTGGTATGGATGTGCAATGGGACAAAACAAACTTGACCGTACAAGAAATGGTTGATGAGGGAACGCGCCGTGCTTATTTAAACCCAGATAATCCATTACGTGCCTCAATTGTCTGCGACCCTGCAGGCAAACGGATCAATACAAAAGACAACACACCCGCTGTCGTTCATATCGACACTGTGTCTGGTGGTGAAGTTGATGTGATGATTGCTGCTAAGGGTGGCGGTTCTGAAAATAAATCTAAAATGGTTATGTTAAATCCAAGTGATGATATAGCCGATTGGGTCGTTAAGACGCTCCCTACAATGGGAGCTGGTTGGTGTCCACCTGGAATGCTTGGCATCGGCATCGGTGGTACTGCAGAAAAAGCTGCCGTGTTAGCTAAAGAAAGCTTGATGGATCCGGTTGATATTCAAGAATTGATTGATAGAGGCGCCGAAACCACTGAAGAAAAACTCCGGTTAGACATTTATAAGAAAGTTAACGACTTAGGTATCGGTGCACAAGGGTTAGGTGGATTGACCACAGTAGTGGATGTCAAAATTAAATCTATGCCAACTCACGCTGCATCTAAACCTGTAGCGATGATACCTAACTGTGCAGCGACGCGTCATGCACATTTTCATCTCGACGGCTCAGGTCCCGCCGTGTTTACACCGCCTAAATTAGAAGACTGGCCGAAAGTGACATGGGATGTCGCTGAAGGAACACGCCGCGTCGATTTAAACACGGTCACCAAAGATGATATTCAAGATTGGAAAGTAGGAGAAACAGTATTACTGTCAGGTAAAATGTTAACTGGTCGTGATGCCGCTCACAAACGAATTCAAACCATGCTGGATAATGGTGAAGGCTTACCTGAAGGCGTTGATTTAACCAACCGATTTATCTACTACGTCGGTCCAGTGGATGCAGTACGCGATGAAGTTGTCGGGCCAGCAGGACCTACTACTGCCACCCGTATGGATAAGTGGACTGATATGATGTTAGAAAAGACGGGCTTGATAGGTATGATTGGAAAAGCTGAACGGGGTCCTGCCACAGTTAAAAGCATCGCTAAACACAAGTCGGTATATTTGATGGCTGTAGGAGGCGCGGCGTATTTAGTCTCAAAAGCAATTAAAAAATCTCGTGTAGTGGCTTTTGAAGATTTAGGCATGGAAGCCATTTATGAATTTGACGTTGAAGATATGCCGGTTACTGTGGCTGTAGATAGCACAGGGGCCAATGCACATGAAACAGGTCCTGCTATTTGGAAAATAAAAATAGCAGAAATGGAAAATAACCATTTTTAGCTAAGGTGTAATTAATTTTATCGGCGGTAAATTGCAGTGTTAATTTATCGCCTTTTTTATGAGTAAAAATACCATCAAATGTAAAACATACCATTATGAGTCAATACTATGAGTCAATTTAACGACCCTGTTTTATTATCTGTTTTTGCTAGCATATTGTTATTTGGAGCCATGATTGGCAGTTTGATAACGAGTATCAGAGTCAAGAAGAACGCGCAGCAGGCAGCTGAACAGAATAGTTTTTTTGCAATCCAGCAAGAAACACAGTTAAGAGAACAACTTGCACAACAAGAATTGATAATAAAAACAAAAAGCTCAGAGCAACAGTTCGCTCATGAAGAACAAATGAGTACTCAAAATAAATTAGGTCGGTTGACTCAGCGAATAGAAAGAATTGCTGAGTTAGAAATAGAAAAAAACTATTGGCAACAGCAATATCAGCAAAGTAGTAAACTTGCAGGTGAGTTACGCACGCAAAATGAATCACAGGCTGCGCGATTTGAACAAGAGCAAATCGCTAGCAAAGATAAACTAATACTATTAGAAGTAGCTGAAAAACGTCTACAAGAGCAGTTTGAGAATATTGCTAATAAAATTTTTGAACAAAAACAAGAAAAATTTAGCCAATCAAGCAAGGCTGGTTTGGATTCTATTTTATCACCCTTAAAAGAACAAATTGAAGGCTTTAAAAAACAAGTCACAGATCAATACGTTAAAGAAGGGCAAGAGCGAGCTTCCCTTAAAACTGAAATTTTGGGTTTAAAAGAACTTAACCAGCAAATTACTCATGATGCTGCCGCTTTAACTAAAGCTTTAAAAGGTGATAATAAAGTCCAGGGAAACTGGGGTGAGGTGGTTTTAGAAAGAGTATTAAAAGAATCTGGATTACGCGAAGGGCATGAGTTTGATACACAAGTTGCATTAAAAAATGAGTATGGAAAAAGTTATCAGCCAGATGTTGTTGTGCATTTACCAAATGATAGAGATGTGGTGATTGATTCTAAAGTGTCCTTAGCTGCTTATGAGCGATACTTTAATGAGCATGATGATGAATTAGCCCGCGCTGTGCATTTAAAAGAACATGTCAACTCGTTGCGAAATCATATAAAAGAACTCGGTAAAAAAGATTATCAGGACTTAAAAGGCATTCGTACCCTTGATTATGTACTGATGTTTATCCCCATAGAATCTGCGTTTTTGCTTGGTGCAGATCAAGCTCCTGAGTTAATGAAGCTGGCTTTTGACAACAATATTATGTTGGTTAGCCCAACTAACTTGCTGGTGGCATTACGTACCATTAATAATATTTGGCAGTACGAGTATCAAAACCAAAACGCACAGAAAATTGCCGATAACGCCGCTAAGTTGTACGACAAGTTCCATGGTTTTATAGTTGATATGGATAAAGTGGGTAAAGCCATAGAATCAAGCCAAAAGAGTTACGATGCTGCGATGAATAAATTATCCACAGGCAAAGGTAACCTTGTAAGACAAGTGGAACAGTTCCGTAAACTTGGCGTTCAGAGTAATAAAAAGCTGGATGATAATTTGTTGGGTAATGCCGATGTTGATGATGATGATGAATAAAATTTTCGCGACATTGATGTTTCTTAGTTTTTAGTTCTTAATTTCAAGCTTAAAATAAACAC
>CAZMDX010000021.1:0-5092 GCA_964564805.1 uncultured Pseudoalteromonas sp.
GAATGTTGCTGAGCTTACCTGGTATGTGTCGCTAAGCATCTACTATTGGGCTGTATTCCAACATTCAATTGCTTGTTCTACTGTGAATTTACCTTCCAATAGTGCTCGGCCTAATATGACTCCACTTACTTTGGTAGGTTTAAGCACTGCGATATCGTTAAGATTACCAATACCACCGGATGCTTGCCAACCTACACTAGGAAATTGTTGAGTCATTTGAGTGTAAAGTTGATGATTTGCACCTTGTAAGGTACCGTCACGACTGATGTCAGTGCAAAGTACATGTTTAGCACCCACAGATAAAAAACCTTCAAGTAATGTTTCAATCGGCACACCTGAATTTTCTTGCCAGCCGTGGGTGGCAATAAATTTATTACCTGACTCGTCAATATTGATGTCAAGCGCTAACACGATGGCGTCGGCACCGTATTTTTTGATCCAGCCTTTCACTAAATCAGGCTCTTTGACCGCTAATGAACCGATAACCACACGTTTTACGCCAATGTCTAACAGCTGTTTAACATCCTCTTCGCTTCGAATTCCCCCGCCTGCTTGAAAGAACATACGACCAGTGGCAACCATCTTGCTGATAAGGTTGAGCTGACGTTTGCTGGTGTCTTTAGCGCCGGTTAAATCAACAATGTGTAACCACTGAGCTCCTTGGTCGGCATAACTATGAACTACATCGATGGGGTTTAGTTGATATTCAGTTTTTTGTTCGTAGTCGCCTTGGTATAAGCGCACTACTGAACCTTCAATTAAATCTATTGCGGGGATAATCATATATGTACTTATTAACCTTTTTTTATGACTTAGCTTCGTATCATACGGTTTTTATAAATCGATAAAGTTTTTTAAAAGCTGTGCACCCGCATCGCTTGAGCGTTCTGGGTGAAATTGCACACCAAAAAAGTTGTCCTTATTAATAGCAGCAGAAAAATCTATTCCGTACTGACAACTTGCCATTGTCAAATCTGAGACTGCAACAGCAAAGCTGTGAACAAAATAAAAGTAACTACCTACATCGATTCCTTTAAATAAAGGCGCATTATCTGTAGGTGTGACGGTATTCCAGCCCATATGCGGTAGGCGTAAATTACCTACTTGCATACGTTTCACTTGCCCCGACATAAGGCCTAGACAAGGAGTGCTATCGCCCAGACTTTCTTCTGACTTTTCCACCATCAACTGCATACCTAAACATATGCCAAGTACAGGTTGAGTGAGACCTTGAATACAGCTGATAAGTTGTTTTTTTTCAATGCTGGCCATAGCCGTATTAGCACTGCCTACACCCGGTAAAAACACTTTGTCTGCTTGTTGAATGACCTCTAAATCGTCACTAACGGTGACTTGTTTACCTAAACGTTCAACGGCAAATTTTACTGATGAAATATTCGCGCAGCCTGTATTTACAATGACAATTTTTTGCGAAGTCATGTTTACAAGGCACCCTTAGTGCTAGGCAACGCTTCACCTTGTTTGTGGATCGCTTGGCGCAATGCGCGGCCAAATACTTTAAATAAACTTTCAACTTGATGATGGGCATTGCCTTCGGTAGTCGAAATGTGCATTGATAAACCCATCGACTGTGCCATAGAGTAAAAGAAATGTGGCACCATTTCGGTAGCCATTTCGCCCACTTTTTCACGACTGAATTTAGCATCAAACTTCAGGTGTGGGCGATTAGATATATCTATAATACACTCAGCGCGGCATTCATCCATGGGCAAAGCAAAGCCAAAACGACCAATTCCGCGTTTATCGCCTAATGCTTTTTTAAGAGCTTCGCCAAGTGCAAGGGCTGTATCTTCTACGCTGTGGTGATCGTCTATGTGTAAATCGCCATCTGTAGTGAGTGTAAGTTCAAAACCAGCGTGCGTTGCAACTTGATCAAGCATATGGTCAAAAAAGCCTAGGCCCGTATGAATAGTTGATTTGGCACTTGAGTCTAAATCTACTGTGACATTAATATTGGTTTCAGATGTTTTACGAACTACGTGAGCAACA
Source organism: uncultured Pseudoalteromonas sp. (assembly GCA_964564805.1). Lineage (GTDB taxonomy): Bacteria > Pseudomonadota > Gammaproteobacteria > Enterobacterales > Alteromonadaceae > Paraglaciecola. The sequence goes on from CAZMDX010000021.1 coordinate 2,011, forward strand.
CGAGTAGAAGCCAATAATTGTTTTTCAATCGCCTGCCAGTTATGTGAGTCACGATTGTACTTTATCCCTACAATGCCCATGTTTTCGGCTAGCTGAATATCGGTATCGCGGTCGCCAATGACAAACGAACGAGTGAAATCAATTTTACCTTGCTGCAAATAATCTTTCACTAAACCTAGTTTAGGCTTGCGACAAGCACAATTATCTGTGGCAAAGTGTGAACAAATCAATACGTCATCAAAGATCACACCTTGGCCAGTAAAAAATTCCATCATCTTATTGTGAGCTAAGTCAAAATCGACTTGTGGAAAACTTTCTGTGCCTAGACCATCTTGGTTTGACACTATCACTAGTCGAAAACCATTTTGTTGCAACTTGAGCAACACAGGAAGAACTTGTGGTTCGAAGACTAACTTTTCTAAGTTATCCAGTTGTTTATCGATGGCAGGCTCTTCAACTAAAGTACCGTCACGGTCGATAAAAAGGATAGGTTGCTGGCTCATGCTAATTCTCCCTGTTGTATAAAAAAGCGTACCGTTAATGCTAGTAGTTTTTCATTTTGTTGTTGGGTGCCAAGTGTTATACGCAGGCAATTATCTAAGCTAACTTGCTTAGATTGATCACGGATAAGTACTGAGTTTTTTACTAAAAAGTCCATTAACGCTTGTTTTTGTGGGTGACGAAACAATATGAAATTAGCTTTATCGTTACCGACTAATTCTAGCCCAGGTAATTGACTTAGCTTTTGTTTAACCCATAGTTTTTGATGTTGTAAATAATCAACTTGTTCGGACATTTGCTTAAGCCCTTTTGGGCTGAGTGCTTGGGCGGCTATTTGTGCAACGGGTTCTGGCATAGGGTAAGGTGCAATCACCTTCATAATGCTCTGTATCACGTCACTATTGGCTAAGGTGAAGCCGCAACGCAAGCCTGCTAACGCAAACGCCTTGGATAAAGTGCGAAGTATTACTAAGTTTGAGTACGCGGCTAATTCAGTTGCCCATGTGTTGCTGGCATCAAACTCAATATAAGCTTCATCGACAACAACTAAAGCCGTGTCGGCAAAGTGTTCTAAAACTTGTTTAAGCTGCGCTTTGCCAACAGACGTCCCTGTTGGGTTATTAGGTGAACAAATGAACACCAAATTCACTTTATTTTGATGAGCTTTAATAGTAGGTAAGTCTAAGGTGAAATCAGCATTTAGGGGGGCTCTCTCAATGCCTACATTACAAGTTTCAGCACTGATAGCATACATGCCATAAGTGGGTGGACAAATTAATATACTGTCTTTGCCTGGTGTACAGAATGTGCGGATCAGTAATTCAATGCCTTCGTCAGCACCGCGACATACCAATAACTGGTTGGCTTGCACACCTGCATATTTTGCATAAGGTACTAGTACACTTTGAGGTTGGCAATCTGGGTAACGGTTAAAGTGTGCAGTCTCTATATTAAACTGATTAGCGAAAGGTGACTCATTGGCGTTTAGCCAAGTTTCACTTTTGCTATCGCCGCCAGCAAAAATTCGTCTAGCTGACTCATAAGGCTTTAATGCTTTAAGATTTTCACAAATTAACTTACCCACTAAATCACTCATGATTTTTCATTTTGTAAGTATTTAGGGCTTAATCTAAGTGCAACAGCTTGCTTGTGAGCGTCCAAGCCTTCTGCATCAGCCAGATCCATGATCGCATTACCAATATTTTTTAAGCCTTGGTAGCTCAACTCTTGAACTGTGTAGCGACGCATGAAATCAGCCAAGCCTAAGCTAGAATAATTACGAGCATAGCCATAAGTAGGTAAAACATGGTTGGTACCACTTGCATAATCACCCGCAGACTCTGGCGACCACTGTCCAACAAATATTGATCCTGCGTTGGTTAGTTTATCCAAGCTATCTCGAGCATTTTCGACTTGCACAATAAGGTGTTCTGGCGCATAGGCATTGCTGACTTCATAAGCTTGTTCTATGTTGTTCGTCAAAATGTAGCGACTGTGCTGAACCGCTTTTTCAGCGATGGTTTTGCGGCTTAATGTTGTTAGTTGAAGCGTAACCTGATGTTTGACCGCTTTGATTAACTCGTCACTGCTGGACACTAATACAGCCTGAGAGTCATTACCATGCTCGGCTTGTGATAGTAAATCAGCCGCAACAAATACCGGGTTAGCATGCGCATCAGCAATGACTAACACCTCGGACGGACCGGCTGGCATATCAATCGCAGGACCGGCTGGAATGAGGCTGACCTGTTGCTTAGCTTCGGTGACATAACTATTGCCAGGGCCAAAAATTTTGTCAACTTTAATAATACTTTCAGTACCCAGTGCTAAAGCGGCAATCGCTTGTGCTCCGCCGACAAGATAAATTTCGTCAATACCACATAGGGTTGCTGCATAAAGGATCTCAACAGCAACGTTACCTTTTTTGTTGGGCGGTGTGCAAATAACTTTTCTAGCACAACCTGCAACCTGAGCGGTAGCGCCCAACATTAATACTGTTGAAGGTAGCGGAGCTGTTCCACCGGGAATATATAAACCGACAGATGCTAAAGGCGCATGTTTAAGCTCACAAACTACACCCGGAGTCGTTTCAACAACAACATCTTCGGGGTATTGAGCTTGGTGAAAGGCTTTTATGTTGGCATAAGCTTGATCAATTGCCCATTTAACTTCGGGCTTAATTTGGCCAGCAAAGCTGCTCAGTGACTCATCATTAAACCGAAGGCTGGTTAACTTTACGCCGTCAAAGCGCTCAGTAAAAGCCAACAGGGCTTTATCGCCTTGCTGCTTAACTTGCTCAATGATATCAGTTACCGTTTTGCTCAAGGCTTGACTATCGGCAAGCGCAGGTCTGCTAAGTAATTTAGCTTGTTCAGTTGGGTTCAGTTGTGCCCATATTTGCATGACTATTTAGCCTCTAACTAATTTTGATGATGCCTTAGGACATCATTTTTTCAATCGGCATTACCAAGATTGAACTACAACCCAATGCTTTGAGTTTTTCCATCGTTTCCCAAAACAGCGTTTCAGGACTCACCACATGAATAGCGACTGTTTCATCGCTACCGGCAAGTGGTAAAAC
>CAZMDX010000022.1:0-3364 GCA_964564805.1 uncultured Pseudoalteromonas sp.
AACAGATTTAGTCATCAAGTAGAAAAACTTGAAAACAGCTATGGGAACTTTATGGAAGAGTTTTCCAGTATTTTGCACAGGCTGACATTATCATCAGGTACAGATACTTCTCACTCATCCGAACCCGCTGCTTAGGCCGATTGAATATGTATGTAAGAAAGCGTAGACGCCCTGTTTCAGAAATTAACGTGGTTCCTTATATTGACGTTATGTTAGTGCTGTTAATCATTTTTATGGTAACAGCTCCCCTTGTTACTCAAGGAGTGAAAGTTGACTTACCTAAAGCTGAGGCTCAGCCCTTGGAAGAAGAGTCAAAACCTCCTTTGGTCGCATCTGTTGACGCTCAAGGTCAATACTTTTTAAATGTGGGTGATAGCCAACAAGAGCCAATGTCAGCAGTAGATCTTGCTGTTTTAGTCGCTGCGCATCTTCAAATTGAACCCAATACTCCAGTCGTTGTTAAAGGTGATGGAGCAGTTGCATACAGTGAAGTGGTGCAGCTGATGGTCTTATTGCAAAGGGCTGGTGCACCGTCTGTTGGTTTAATGACCACGCCTCCACAAGGCTGACAGATTAATGTCTAAGTTACGTATCGCGTTTGCTATTTCATTGTTTTTGCATTTAGCAGTGATTGCCGCTTTGCTAATAAACGGTCATTTTTTTTCGTCCGAAATGTCACCTGAATTATCCAATCCTGAACCCATTATTCAAGCCACAGCCATCGATGAACGTCAATTACAAAAACAGGTCCGAAAAGTTAAAAATGAACAAAAGGCACGACGTTTGAAAGAAGAAAGCCGGGTCAAAGAACTCGAACGACGAGCTGAAAATGCAGTGAAGAAACGCAGGCGCCAAGAGAACGAGGTTTCGAAGCTGAAAGAAGAAACTAAAAAACAGCAACGAGATAAGAAAAAAGCTGAACAAGCAACCGCTGCGGCAAGAGAAAAACAAAAGCAAGAAAAAGCCAGAGCAAAGCAGTTAGAAAACGTTCGTAAACTAAAAGAGTTAGAAAAGAAAAAAGCTGACGAGCAAGCAAAACAAGCTAAAGAAAACCGTGAAAAAGAAGAAAGAGCGTTAAAACAAGCGAATCGAAAGCGTAAAGAAGCGAAGGAAAAGGCTGAACAAGAAAAAATACTTGAAGAACAACTTCAGGCAGAACAAGCGGTTCGACAACAAAAAAGAAATAAACAAGTATTGAGCGAAGTGCAAAAATACCAAGCACTTATCAAACAGACTATTCAACGTAATTTAATTGTTGACGATGCGATGAAAGGACAGTCTTGTCGTTTTAATATTCGTTTAGCTTCTAATGGGTTAGTGATACAAGTTAAAGAACTGGGTGGAGATCCCCTAGTTTGTAGAGCGGGTAAAGCCGCTATCTTAAAAGCAGTAGAGCTACCTGTCTCTGATGCGCCAGATGTGTATGAACAATTACGCAATATTAATTTTACTTTTGCACCGGAAATATAATGTTTAAAACTAAACAACTGTTGATGTCACTTTTTATTTTATCAGTCAGCTTTCGAAGTTTTGCGGCACTAGAAATAGTGATCACTGAGGGCATAGATACCTCTAGGCCTATAGGTGTGGTGCCGTTTAAGTGGGTTGGTGAAGGTGTTATGCCAGAAAAATTGACTGATGTTATTGCCGCTGATTTGCGTCGCAGTGGTAAATTTAACCCTATTGATGTTATCGATATGCCTCAATATCCGAATGCGGATAAAGAGGTAGATTATAGTGCATGGGCATCTAAAGGTATTGAAGCTGTGTTGGTAGGTCAAGTAGAGCTATCTGGCATTGACAGATACACCGTGTCTTATGAATTAATTGATGTATTGCGTGGTCAAATCACGGGTGGTCAGTCACAAGTATTAAGTGGGGGCAAACTTATTGCCAGTAACGACCATGTGTTAGCTGTCAGTAAAATGACTATTTCCGGTAATGATTTTAGGCGACATTCTCATCGAATAAGTGATGTGGTTTATGAAAAGTTAACGGGTGAGCGAGGGGCATTTTTGACACGTATTGCGTATGTCATTGTACGAGACAAAGATGTGTATGATTTACCCTTTCAATTGGTTGTATCAGACTATGATGGTGCTAACGAAACCACTTTATTACGTTCACCTGAACCGTTAATGTCTCCCTCTTGGTCTCCTGATGGCACTAAGCTGGCCTATGTTAGTTTTGAAAATAAACGTCCGCAAATATTTATTCAAGATATTTACACGATGAATAGAGTACAGATGACCAGCTTTTCGGGAATTAATGGTTCACCAAAGTTCTCGCCTGACGGCAAGACATTAGCTATGGTGTTATCAAAAGATGGTAATCCAGAATTATATGTAATGGATATAGCGAGCAAACAGCTGCGAAGGGTGACTAAAAATAGAGCGATTGATACAGAACCCAGCTGGAGTCCAGATAGTCAGAGCTTAATATTTAGTTCAGAACGGGGTGGTAAACCTCAGATATATCGCGTAAATTTAGGTTCAGGTAAGATTCGCCGATTGACTTTTGTAGGCGAGATGAACCTAGGTGGGACCATTACTCCAGATGGTAAACAAATGGTTATGGTTAATCGTACGCGTGGTAATTACCATATAGCGCGCCAAGATTTGACAAACGGTAATATACAGGTATTAACTAAAACCTATTTAGATGAATCACCTAGTATTGCTCCTAATGGTAGTATGATTATTTACAGTACATTACATCAAGGAAAGCAAGTTTTGTCTTTGGTGTCTTTAGATGGCAGGTTTAAAGCAAGACTGCCTGCGGCCGATGGTCAGGTTAAAGCACCTACTTGGTCACCATTTTTACGTTAAAATTATATTGTTCACTTAAATTCGATAAAATAGGAAAAAAGAATGCAACTAAATAAAATGTTCAAAGGATTAGTTATTGCTCTTCCAGTTATAACTATGATGGCTTGTACATCTACAGGTGATAGTGCAGCAAAAGCTGCGGCTGAAGAGACGAGAGTTGCCCAAGAGCAAGCAGAAGCCGACCGCAAAGCGCAAGAAGCACGTAATGCTATGGTTGAAACTGGAACCGTTGAACCTGTCATGACTCCTGCAGAAGAAATGAAGCAAGAATTAATGGCCCTAGAAAATAATCAATTGGTTTACTTTGATTTTGACCGAGCCGGTGTTAGTTCCGAATTTTATAACATCCTAGACCAACATGCTTCTTTTTTGGTGAAAAACATGGGCCAATCAATTGTTATTGAAGGCCATTGTGATAGCCGCGGAACACCTGAATATAACATTGCTTTAGGTGAGTCTCGTGCTAAATCAGTACAGACCTATTTATTGAATGCAGGTGTAAGTGTATCACAAATGTCCGTAGTGTCTTACGGCGA
>CAZMDX010000023.1:0-11306 GCA_964564805.1 uncultured Pseudoalteromonas sp.
ACATCGGTGGTGAAGGTCACAACTTACAAGAGCACAGTGTTGTTCTTATTCGTGGTGGTCGTGTTAAAGATTTACCAGGTGTTCGTTATCACACAGTTCGCGGTACATTAGATTGTGCAGGCGTAAGTGATCGAAGAGCTGGCCGTTCTAAATACGGTACAAAAAGGCCTAAGTCTTAACGGTTCTCCGTTAGTAAGGCCAAACTAAAGTAATAATTGAGTTTTGGGAATACCCTGAAAATTCTACGGAGAATTTGAAATGCCAAGAAGAAGAGTCGTAGGTCAACGTAAAATCCTACCCGATCCCAAGTTCGGATCAGAGTTACTTGCTAAATTTATGAATGTCGTCATGTTAGATGGCAAAAAATCGACTGCTGAAAAGATCGTTTACGGTGCTCTAGAAATTGTTGCTGCTAAAGCTGACAAAACGCACCTAGAGATATTTGAAGTCGCATTGGACAACATTCGCCCTACAGTCGAGGTTAAATCTCGTCGTGTTGGTGGTTCTACTTATCAAGTTCCAGTAGAAGTTCGTCCTGTACGTAGAAATGCTCTAGGTATGCGTTGGTTGGTTGATGCTGCCCGTAAGCGTGGTGAAAAATCAATGGCTCAACGCCTTGCAGCTGAGATGCTCGATGCTGCTGAAAATAAAGGTTCTGCGGTTAAGAAACGTGAAGACGTTCACCGTATGGCTGAAGCAAACAAAGCTTTCGCTCACTACCGCTGGTAATAAGAGAAAGTTATGGCTCCTAAAAAGCCCCCTGAGCGTTATCGAAATATTGGTATTGTCGCCCATGTGGACGCGGGTAAAACCACGACCACTGAGCGTGTTCTTTTCTACACTGGCTTGTCTCACAAGATCGGTGAGGTCCATGATGGCGCAGCCACCATGGACTGGATGGAGCAAGAGCAAGAGCGTGGCATTACTATTACTTCGGCAGCGACGACCTGTTTTTGGTCGGGTATGGATAAACAATTCGAACAACATCGAATTAACATCATCGACACCCCTGGACACGTTGACTTCACAATCGAAGTAGAACGTTCCCTGCGCGTGCTTGATGGTGCTGTGGTTGTATTTTGCGGTTCGTCAGGTGTAGAACCTCAATCTGAGACAGTCTGGCGTCAAGCTGACAAATACCATGTCCCTCGAATGGTGTTTGTAAACAAGATGGACCGAACTGGTGCAGATTTTGAGCGCGTAGTAAAACAAATTGAAACTCGTCTAGGCACCCAATGTGTACCTATTCATTTAAACATAGGTGTTGAAGAAACATTCAAAGGTGTGGTCGACCTTATCAAGATGAAAGCCATTAATTGGAACGAGTCTGATCTAGGTATGACCTTCATTTATGAAGATGTGCCTGACGATTTAATGGACAGAGCGCAACAACTGCGTACTGAACTCATTGAAGCAGCAGCCGAAGCTACTGATGAGTTGATGGATAAGTATTTGGAAGGTTTTGACCTTACTGAAGACGAAATAAAATTTGGTTTACGTAAACGCACACTTGCGAATGAAATAGTCCTGGCGACTTGCGGTTCGGCATTTAAAAATAAAGGTGTGCAGGCTGTTCTTGACGCAGTAGTTGATTATCTTCCTGCACCAATAGATGTACCTGCGATAAAAGGTGTATTAAACGACAAAGACGAAACAGTTGCGGAGCGTTCAGCAGACGATGCTGCACCGTTTTCTGCATTAGCATTTAAAATTGCCACTGATCCGTTTGTTGGTACATTAACGTTCTTCCGTTGTTATTCTGGTGTGGTTAACTCAGGCGATGCTGTTTACAACCCAGTAAAAGCTAAGCGCGAGCGATTTGGGCGTATTGTTCAAATGCATGCCAAGGACAGAGAAGAGCTTAAGCAAGTACGTGCTGGCGATATTGCCGCTGCAATAGGATTGAAAGATGTAACTACGGGTGACACATTGTGTGATCCTAACCACATCATTACCCTAGAACGCATGGAATTTCCTGAACCGGTTATTTCTATAGCAGTAGAACCACGCTCTCAACCAGACCAAGAACGAATGGGGGTCGCGTTAGGTAAACTAGCAGCGGAAGATCCATCGTTTAAGGTACATACTGACGCAGAGTCGGCTCAAACAATTATTTCAGGTATGGGTGAGTTACATCTTGATATTATTGTTGACAGAATGAAGCGAGAGTTCAACGTTGAGTGCAATGTAGGTAAACCCCAGGTTGCTTATCGCGAAACTATCCGCAATAAGGTTGATGTTGAAGGTAAGTTTGTTCGTCAATCAGGCGGCAGAGGCCAGTTTGGTCATGTTTGGTTAACTATCGAGCCCAATGAAGAAGGCGCTGGATACGAATTTATCAATAATATTGTTGGCGGTACGGTTCCAAAAGAATTTATTCCATCAGTTGATAAAGGTATCGAAGAGCAGATGCAAAATGGTGTGGTAGCTGGATACCCGGTGCTTGATGTAAAAGTCACCTTGTTTGACGGTTCATACCATGATGTTGACTCTTCAGAAATGGCGTTTAAAATTGCTGGGTCGATGGGGTTCAGGAAAGGTGCTGCAGAAGCAAATCCTGTATTACTTGAGCCAACTATGAAAGTTGAAGTCACTACTCCAGAAGACTGGATGGGTGATGTAGTCGGCGACCTTAATAGGCGTCGGGGTATGATTGAAGGCATGGATGACGGTGTGGCAGGTATCAAAATAATACATGCTAAAGTACCGTTATCAGAAATGTTTGGCTACGCTACTGACTTGCGCAGTGCAACTCAAGGGCGAGCATCATATTCTATGGAATTTTATAAATACTCAGAAGCGCCGAGTAATGTCACAAAAGCCATTACCAACGCGCGAACTTAAATTTTAATGAAGGTCTGATCCGGAACTCTTTCAGAGAACGGATTTTTAACTTAGGAAACCAGTAAAATGGCAAAAGCAAAGTTTGAACGTACTAAACCGCATGTAAACGTCGGTACTATCGGTCACGTTGACCATGGTAAAACAACATTAACAGCCGCAATCACAACTGTATTAGCAAAAACTTACGGTGGCGATGCGTCTGCATTTGATATGATCGATAACGCTCCAGAAGAGCGCGAGCGTGGTATCACTATTTCAACGTCTCACGTTGAATACGACACACCTGCACGTCACTACGCCCACGTAGATTGTCCTGGTCACGCCGATTATGTTAAAAACATGATTACTGGTGCTGCTCAAATGGATGGCGCGATTTTGGTTGTTGCTGCTACAGACGGTCCTATGCCACAAACACGTGAGCACATCTTGTTAGGTCGTCAGGTTGGCGTACCTTTCATGGTTGTTTTCATGAACAAATGTGACATGGTTGACGATGAAGAATTACTAGAATTAGTAGAAATGGAAGTACGTGAATTACTTTCAGAATATGAATTCCCAGGTGATGATTTACCCGTTATTCAAGGCTCAGCACTGAAGGCACTGGAAGGCGACCCAGCATGGGAAGCAAAAATTCTTGAGCTAGCTGATGCGCTCGATACATATATTCCATTACCAGAGCGTGATGTTGACAAGCCTTTCCTACTTCCTATTGAAGATGTTTTTTCAATCTCTGGTCGTGGTACGGTTGTAACAGGTCGTGTTGAGCGTGGGATATTAAGAACAGGCGACGAAGTAGAAATCATTGGTATTAGAGATACTACCAAGTCTACTTGTACGGGTGTTGAAATGTTCCGTAAATTGCTTGACGAAGGTCGCGCAGGCGAGAACGTTGGTGCACTATTACGTGGAACTAAGCGTGAAGATGTTGAGCGTGGTCAAGTATTAGCTAAGCCTGGTTCAATCAAGCCGCACACAGGCTTTGAAGCTGAAGTATACGTACTAAGTAAAGATGAAGGTGGTCGTCATACACCATTCTTTAAAGGTTACCGTCCACAGTTTTATTTCCGTACAACCGACGTAACAGGCGCTGTAGAGCTTCCTGAAGGCGTAGAAATGGTTATGCCTGGTGACAACTTGAAATTTAAAGTTGAACTAATTCACCCTATCGCGATGGACGAAGGTTTACGTTTCGCAATCCGCGAAGGTGGACGTACTGTAGGTGCTGGTGTCGTTGCCAAAATCCTATAAGTAGTTAGTTTACTTATTTATTTAAAAGGTCACTTAGGTGACCTTTTTTGTGGCTGGGTATAAAGTATTTAACGCGTAACTATTTCACATCATATAAATTGCTATTACTGACGGTATGATTTTATTCATTTTTGTCACCCCGCATAATATGGTCCTATAAATATTTTGATTATTGCCAAATAAAATATTTATGTTTCATTGTGCACATCATGTTTAATCTGTCCACTTTGTATTTTGCTGTCACACGAATATTTTTCTCTAATAAATAAACATGGTTTCATTATTGGGGTTCACCTACACGGATTCAGTTTTTGTAAGTTAAAAGAACTTTCCTATACTAAAGCTGGTTGACTACCAATAAAGTGGATCTATCTTTACATGGATATACTTTATTTAAATGGTCTAATAAAAAAAAAAGAAAACAGCTGATCTATATCAATTTATTATTTAAAAACATTAGCGTAAAAAAATTTGATTAGGTGGGTATATTTGGTATTGTTGAGTTGTACAAACCACAATAATTTTGGTTATTTAACACCACTAAAAAATTCAAAACCCATTTTGAGAACTTTAACTTTAACTTTCTACTTGCCTAATGTTATGAGAGTACACTGACAAAATGAATCTACCACAGGAACATTATATTGCTCATCTGACTGCAGTCAGTAAAAGTAATACAGTTATATTAACGGAAGACGTGTTAAATCACAGAGGAATACTTGTTGTCACCAAAGGCACAGAGGTAGACAAAGACTGCGCACTAAAAATTGCCAAACATAAGCTAATGAAACCTCTTGATCTTTCGATATGCCTCACATCAACAATCAACCAAAAATCTTCGTTTGAATTTTTTATTAGCCGTTTAAATGATATGAAATTGTCCGATATAGTTCGTCAAAATGGTATGTATCAAGATGCATTTGAAGCCTTCCATTTGTTAACTAAATATCCACTGATAACACAGAAACTTACAGTACTTGCTGAGCGTATGCCAAATGTATTTGCTAGTTCACTGCTGAATTCTGTGATGTCTTTGAGTTTATGTAAAGAGTTACAATTATCTAAGCAAACTACTGAACATGTTTTTCTAGCTAATATCATTTCTGATGTGGGCCTTTTGCATATAAATCCAGATATAGTTTTCAAAGAAGGTTTATATGGCGAAGAGGAAAGGATGCTCATGCAGGGGCACGTTGTTATTGCAAAATACTTCGCTGATCTAGTTCCTAACTTACCTAAAGCAGTCAGTAATGCTGTGTTTGAACATCATGAGCGGCCGGATGGTTTTGGATACCCCTTTTCTAAACACTCAACACAGCTTTGTATCGAAGGACAAGTATTAGCAATGGTGGATAAAGTCAGCGCTATATATCGTAAGCTGGTGACAAATGGACCACATTCTTGGACCTCGGTGATTGCTGTAATGCAAGTTCCAAGTACTGCCCATAATGTCCCCGTGCACAAAGCAATGATGCGTGTACTCAAGACATTCCCAGTGACCTATAAACCAGCATTTACTAGAGAGCAATTTGAAAGGTTAACGGAAATATGTATTGAAAAACGTGAAAGACTAAATCTTTGGTTTAAAGAGTTTAAAAGGATTTACATTGAGCATGAGGCATTTATGACAGACTCTGAAAACTTTAAGCCACTAAAATTATACAAATTACTAGAACATACTGTTGTTGATTCCGGTGCCCTAACTGAAATTCAACATACGTGGTTAATAGGCTTAACAAGAAATTTACAACAAACAGATTTTTTAGATATTGAGGAATTTTCGCTAGTACTTGATGAAGTGGAGTATCAATGTTTCTTTGTCATGCGCAAGCTAGTTTCTGAAAAAGAAGAACTTATAAAACGATTCAATGGGATCGAGCTGATCAATACATATTATCGAGGATTAATGTGTGTTTTGCAGCCAGAAGGGTATGAACGTTCAACATAAAATTCTTTTACATTAACTTATATATTTTGGAAGGTTTACATGCAATATAGTTTGCTAGGTAGCAGCGGCCAGAAAGTGTCTAGAGTCTGCTTAGGTAGCATGACCTGGGGATTACAGAACTCACAGTTAGAAGCAGATAAACAAATCGAATACGCTTTAAACAAAGGCATAAATTTTATTGACACTGCCGAGCTTTATCCAGTTCCACCCTCAGGTGAAAAGTATGGTGGAACAGAAGTTATTATTGGAAATTGGCTAACAAAAAATACAACACGACGCACGGATCTGATCCTTGCTAGTAAAATAGCGGGACCCGGTTTGCCTTATATTCGTGGTGGTGCAAAAATTAGTGGTGAAAGCGTTGTTGCAGCCGTTGATGCCTCACTAAAGCGTTTACAAACAGATTATATTGACCTTTTTCAGTTACATTGGCCAAACCGTACGTCACCCCATTTTTCTAAACATTGGCCGGGCAAAGTGAAGTTTTCAAATTTTGATTCTGATTACGAAACTAATGAGATGTTAGAAATCCTTCAAGCCCTAGATAGCTGTATTAAAGCGGGTAAAATACGTTTTTGTGGATTATCAGACGATACGCCTTGGGGAATAAACACCTACCTTAAACTCAGTGAGCAGCATGCTTTACCTAGGATGGTATCGATTCAAAATGAATTTAGCTTATTACATGCTAAAGACTGGCCGTATTTAATTGAAAACTGTGTACGTGAAAATGTTGCATACCTTCCTTGGTCACCTTTGGCAGGCGGGGTCTTAAGTGGTAAATATTTGGACGGTAAATTACCGGAAGGCAGCCGTTGGACACTTGAACAAAGAAACGGTATTTTTCGCGATACACCTGCTACGCATGCTGCTACAGCAAGATATGCAGAGGTAGCTAATGCATACAAGCTCAAACCATCGCAACTTGCATTGGCATGGTGTGATCAAGTTGATGGTGTTACATCGACTATTATTGGTGCAACTAACATAGTGCATTTAAAAGAAAACATAGCCGCGTTCGAAACACCATTATCAGACGAAGCTATGCAAGCAATAAATCTAGTTTTTAAAGAGTACCCAGTCCCTTTTTAATTCAATGAAGTTATTATGTTGAATAATGCTGAGCATGTGTAATGACAATTTGACGGTATGGTTACCTATTTTTTTATTATAAAACTTACTTTACCCTTACAACCTAATTTAAAAAGAAGAAAATTTTATGTCGATTTTATCCAAAAATAACAAGTTAATAATTGTCGCTTTATGCATGCTGTCACCTTTTGTTGCTAATGCAACTGTGGTCGAAATACGCACCTCTTTTGGCCCAATTACAGTAAATTTATTCGACAATGAAACCCCTAAAACTGTAAATAATTTTTTGAACTATTTAGATAGTGGAAAATACGCCAATAATTTAGTGCATCGATCAGTACCGGGTTTTATCGTACAAGCTGGCGGGTTTAGTTTTAACGGTGGTTTTCCCATAGTGAGAGTGGAAAACGACCCGGCAATTGAGAACGAGCCAAAATTATCAAACGTACGAGGGACAATTGCAATGGCGAAGGGCAATAATCCAAATAGTGCTACTTCTGAATGGTTTTTTAATACAGCAAATAATGCTAATACATTAGATGTTGCTGACAATGCAGGCGGATTTACGGTGTTTGGGCAAGTCTTAGGTGATGGTATGGATGTGGTAGACCAAATAAATGCTTTGAGTTCTATAACACTCGACGGATTAAATAACTTCCCTATTCAAAACGAGGTTGCAGGACAGCCAATTACGGCGGATAACTTAGTACTCATATCCGACATTGTGGTCATTGACAGAGCTGTTGCTACCAATACAGATCTGAATCCTACAAGGAATACTTTGATAAACGCGGCTGTAACACCGGGCTCTAGTGGCGGTGGTACCTTTACGTGGTTCGGTCTTTTTATGTTATTAGCATTGTGTGTTAAACGATTATTTAAGGTAACTTAAGTCTAAAGTCACTAATCGCAATTGTGCTCTTGGTATGAGCCATGACCTTCAATATTTGTCATACCTATTTTAATGATTTGTTCTAGATTTAGGTATGGATTTATTTGATTCAGTCCGGTAGTTTGTAACCATTCCTCTTATTCAAAATACCTTATAGTCTGTCTGCTGCTGAGTTGCCAGTTCATCTTAGTGCTACAAAAGCCCAGGAGTTAATTATGCAGTTAGATGCATTTTTACTAAAGCTGACAGTGTAACGTTAGTCACATGATTTTCTTGTTGCTAACGCCACACTGGTCACAATAAGCAATATTGTTATCTACTCAAGTAGAGAACTAAGTAACACCTGGGACTGCAGATTTGCTCTAACGTTTTTGAACGTAAATAGTGTGTTTACTGGCTAATACATCTGCGCTAAAACTCTTCAACCAGTTTATAGAAATAAATAAAATATCTTAACCTATCTCTACTTAGAGTCTAACTCTAAGATAGAGATAATACTCGCGCATAAGATTTAACAACATTAGTCGATTCAGAAAATTTTTGTTTCAGCTTACAACGTATCAGCGAACGACAGAACTGTTGATAATTGCACCTTAGAAATTAATAGGTGTAACTTTTATTTTGAAGTAGTTAATGTTGGGCTTTGAGTTTCATTATTTTATAGTAGACAAATGGCTGTTGTTATTCTTGTAAATAGGTGCTCAATAATAACATTAGTGACGTTGTGGAGAGCTTTACAGTTGATATAATCTGACGTGTTAGATTACAAACAGATGAAATTTACGCTTGCAGTAATGTTAAATAAAAAGCCAAGTAAAGACTCTTACAAGGCTTTTTATTTATGAATTACTTTATTTCAATTAGTTCAACATCAAATAATAATGTCGAATCAGGGCCGATAGTCTGACCGCTGCCTCGTGTTCCGTATGCCAATTCAGACGGAATAGCTAACTCAAATTTGTCACCCACATTCATTAGTTGTAATGCTTCTACCCAACCTTGTATAACCCCAGTCACCGGGAATTCAGCCGGCTCACCGCGCTCATAAGAACTATCGAATACCGTGCCGTCTGTTAATGTGCCTTTATAATGCACTACAACAGTTTGATCTGCAGTTGGCATTGGGCCTTCACCTGCAGTAACTTCTTTGTATTGTAAACCACTTTCAGTAACCATGACCCCATCTTTTTTAGCATTCTCAGCTAAGTATGTTTGTCCTTGCAATACATTTTGCTCACTTTGCACTTTTTGCATAAGCTTTTGCTTTTCTTGGGTTTGTTGTTGCATTGTCGCAATGGTTTCTTGCACTTCTTCCTGGCTTAAACGTGAACCCGTTTCACTTTTTATATCTTCAACTGCCATCTGAAAAGCTGCTAAGTCAAAATTTACGCCGTCACGTTTAAACTGACCAGCTAAGTTAATGCCAACTATATAACTGAGCTTTTGATCGATGCTTCCTAGTGTAGGATCTGTCGTAACCTCTACTTCAATTGTTGAAGGTGCAGCAACTTCAGTTGTTGCAGTTTCATTTTCACTTTCACTTGTTTGATCATTGCTACATGCGGAAAGAAATAGTGAAGATACCGTTAATAAGGCAAGTGAGTTTAATTTCATTGATTTTTCCTAAAGTTTTTGGGTGTAATTAATATTTAAATTGGCTTGTTGAATACCAATCATCAATATAAATTTATGTTGATTACTAATACAATATGGATGAATGCTGTGGGTTTCAAGTTTGAATGAGTAGATTAAAACGAAAAAGCCCCTTTAATTTTCATTAACGGGGCTTTTAATTATAAACAGTGTTTACTTTTTAGCAGCATTTCGCTCTTTAGTTTCTGCGATTACCTTCTCTGACACATTTTGTGGGCAAGAATTGTAATGAGAGAATTCCATTGAGAACTGACCGCGACCAGAAGTCATGGTACGTAAGGTTCCGATATAACCGAACATTTCAGAAAGAGGAATGTCAGCTTTGACACGAACGCCTGTTACGCCAGCTTCTTGATCCTTAATCATGCCACGACGACGGTTTAAGTCACCAATTACATCACCAACATGATCGTCAGGTGTAAACACGTCAACTTTCATTATCGGTTCAATCAACTGAGGGCCAGCCTTAGGGATTGATTGACGGAACGCGCCCTTCGCAGCAATTTCAAATGCCACTGCCGATGAATCAACAGCGTGGAAGCCACCGTCGTATAATTCAACTTCAACATCAAGTACTGGGAATCCAGCTAGAACACCTGTACCCATCATGCTCTTGAAACCTTTTTCAATAGCAGGGAAAAATTCTTTAGGAACATTACCACCAACAACTTTAGAAACAAAAGTGAAACCAGTATTTGCTTCGCCAGGCTTGATACGATAATCAATTTTTCCGAATTGACCAGAACCACCAGATTGTTTCTTGTGAGTATAGGAGTCGTCGATTTCTTTAGTGATTGTTTCACGGTAAGCAACTTGAGGCTCACCAACTAACAATTCAACACCGTAAGTACGTTTAAGAATATCTACTTTGATATCCAAGTGAAGCTCACCCATACCAGAAAGAATTGTTTCACCTGAATCTTGATCAGTCTCAACACGGAAAGTTGGATCTTCTGCAACCATCTTACCGATAGCAATACCCATCTTTTCAGTTGAACCTTTGTCTTTTGGTGTAACAGAGATAGAGATAACTGGTTCAGGAAATACCATGGCTTCTAAGATGATAGGATCTTTTGGATCGCACAGTGTGTGACCAGTTTGAACGTTAGTTTTCATGCCCACAATAGCGATGATGTCACCCGCTTGCGCAAATGATAATTCGTTACGGTCTTCTGCCTGCATTTCACACATACGGCCAACACGCTCAGTTTTACCTGTGGCTGCATTGAGGATGGTATCACCCTTTTTGAGTGTACCTGAGTAAATACGAACGAAAGTAAGTGAGCCAAAACGGTCATCTGTAATTTTGAATGCTAAGGCTTTGAAGCTTTCTGCTGCAGAAACGATTGCAAAGTTACCGTTAGCCTCACCTTCTTCGTCTGTAAGAGGCTGTGGATCAACGTCTGTTGGACAAGGTAGATAATCAACAACAGCATCAAGAATGTTCTGAACACCTTTGTTTTTAAATGCAGAACCACAGTAAGTCGGAAACAATTCCATGGTACGTGTGCCTTTACGGATACAACGTTTGATTTCTTCTAAAGATGGTTCTTCGCCTTCAAGATATTTTTCCATCAGGTCATCATCTTGCTCAAGCGCCATATCAAGCAACATTTCACGGTATTCTTC